>NZ_JASJHF010000047.1:0-6316 GCF_033791185.1 Moritella sp.
CGGCGCTGACCCAAGGGGCGGATATATTGGCGGGCTATTTACAATATCTTAATCAAGTGACGGTGATTAAGCTGCAATTCGAACAGAGTATAGACCCTAACGATATCGGTGAATATGCATTAGACAATGTTATTCAAGTCCGTGAAATGGTCCTTGATGCGCGAACAATCTATCTTGATGATGCTGTTATTGTGGCTTTTTTTGGCCAAACAGATGAGTATGAAGCGTACATGTTAAAGTTGGCGGCGATTAATCAAAGCAAGGAATTAAGTGACGCTGAGAAACAAACCGCGCAAGCCGAACTCGATACTACAGCACCGGCGTGGTTATTGGCACAGCAGCATAATGCCAATCAATTGAATCAATACCGTGAGCAATATCAAACCTTGCAAACCCAGGGGGCAAGTCAGACAGAGCTGCAAGACCTTACTCGGCAGTCATTTTCACCGGAAGTGGCAGACCGTTTAGCGGCATTGGATGTGCAGCGTCAGCAGTGGCAGGTAAAGTTAGCTGAATATAGAGAAGAGCTAGCTGTTATTACCAATAACGCGGCTGATGAGAACAGCGATAGTGAGCAGCAACAGCTGGAAATTGCGCAATTACGGGAGGCTTATTTCACCCCCCAAGAAATTAAACGCGTCAGTGCCTTAGACGGTATCGACAGTGCTCGTCGTCGTAGTACTCTTAGTCATAATACTACTCTCAGCCATAACACTGCTCTCAGTCATAACACTATCAGTGGTACTAACGCCACTACGTTGTAATACCACCATAGAGCGGCCTGCTAATTGGTAGTGATCGTTTACATTTAATGGTGCAAGGTGCATTGAACTGGTATCGCAAACGCGGTGCCAAATTGGCGGTACATCAGGCAGTTTAAAATCAACAAGAGTATCGATTTGGTTGAATAGCAACAATAATTCATCGCCATCGGTGTTCAGACCTAGGTGTAGACCTAAGCTGCTTTGATGTTCCCAGTCATGTTGCTGCATCACGTCGCCATTACTGCAGTACCAGCTAATACGATGATCATTACGTCCATCACCAGTAAAAGCTGCAATGAATGGCAGCATGTATTTTTTACGCGCCGCGATCATCTTGCTTATCCAGTCTTGAAATTCTTGTTTTACCTCGTCCATTTGCCAGTTTAGCCAGCTTATCTCATTATCCTGACAGTAGGCATTGTTATTACCGCCTTGGGTATGAGACACAATATCAGCAGCCAAAATATGCGGAATACCAAAACTAAACAGTAATGTGGTGATCAAATTACGCTTTTGCTTTTCACGAAAGGCGATAATCGCGACATCATCAGTGTCACCTTCAATACCACAATTGTACGAGCGGTTATCACCATGACCATCACGGTTGTTTTCACCGTTAGCGATGTTGTGCTTATCATTGTAAGACACTAAATCTTGCAAGGTAAAACCATCATGGTAAGCAATATAATTAACGGGCAATTTGTGTGGCCAGCGACTACCACTGAAAAAATGACGAGAGCCCATAATTCGGGTCGCGAAATCTTTTAAGTAGCCGTGATCGCCACGCCAAAAGCTACGTACCGTATCGCGGAATTTATCATTACATTCGTTCCAACCATCAGGGAAGTAACCTAACTGATAACCATCCGGTCCAATATCCCAAGGTTCGGCAATGAGCTTCGTGGATTGTAAAATAGGATCCTGAGCAACAGCGTGGAAAAAGGGCGCTTTTTGATTGAAGCGTTCGCGATTACGTCCTAGGGTAGCGGCTAAATCAAAACGGAAACCGTCAATATGATATTCGGTGACCCAATAGCGCAGGCTATCCATGACTAAATTAAGGCTGGCTTGATGGGTTAGGTCTAAGCTATTACCACAACCCGTGTAGTTGCGTAGGCCATTTTCATCACGTAAATAATAGCGATGGTCGAGCGCTTTAAGGTTGAAGGTAGGCCCATCTTGGCCACCTTCTGCGGTATGGTTAAAGACCACATCTAAGATAACTTCGATGCCGTTTTTATGCAGTTCTCTGATCGCAGTTTTTAATTCTGTGACCGCATCAACAGCTGCGTAACGCGGCTCGGGAGCCATGAACGCTAGCGTGCTATAACCCCAATAATTCACCCCTTGCTGTTCTAATAAGTGTGGTTCGTGCATACATACCGCAACCGGTAGTAGCTGGACACTGGTAATACCTTGTTGCTTTAATAAGGTGATATTGGCAGGGGCTGATAATGCTTGATAGCTACCGGGGACTGCTGAGGTGATCGCGGGATTTAACTGACTAAAACCTTTGGTGTGGGTTTCTAATAAGATCGTCTCAGCCAGTGGCACAGCAGGTCGCGGTACATCTTGCCAATCAAACGCATTATCGGTAACGAGCGCCTTGGCAAGGTGCCAGCTTTTTTCGGCATTGTAAGGCGGCTCATAATAAGGCGCTTTGCTAACGGCTTTGGCATAGGGGTCGAGTAACAGCCAATCTTGGCCGTCAATATTGCTTGAAAAGCCATATTCTTGCCCTGCACAAATGCCGGTAATAAAAATATGATGAATACCCGCATATTTATTTTCGATAGTAAAACTGCGCTGTGTTTTGCCATTAAACAATACTAATTGCAAGCTGCTGCAGTCTGGTGCATATATCGCAAAGTTACAGCCTTGTGGTTTTAAGCTATTTGCAGACTGTAAGTTTGCACCAAGGGGATAAGGTTTTGACATTAATCACTCACATTCAGTTTGTTAGCTGGGTCACATTTATAAATTAGCTTCATCTTATGTAATTCAGTTAATTAAAAGGAGCTTTTACACGAATAAACATGACCGAGTTAACAATATATTCCACTTTAGAGTTAAAAACATGCCAAAAGCTAATAAAAAAATGCCTGTTAGTGAAAACTAACAGGCATTTTTTTATTGAGTAATTTATTGCTTGTGCTTAATTAACGTTTGTGATGATGCGCTCTCATGTCTTCTTTAGTGATGTAACCGTCACCGTTAGTATCTAGTTTGTCAAAGTGTTGCATCATTTCTTGTTTCGAAATTCGGCCATCATTATCAGTGTCTATGTTTTTGAACATCATGCCTTTGTGATGTTTACCACGTCTTGGTAATTCATCTTTAGTAATGAAGCCATCACCATTAGTATCAAATTTGTCAAAGTTCTCCGCTAGGCGTCCAGTGGCTTCTTCTCTTGAAATTTTACCGTCATTGTTGGTATCCATTTCGGCAAACTTTTTACCGTTATGATGCTTACCTTGGTTGGGCAGATCAGCTTTGGTAACGAAACCGTCGTTGTCAGTGTCTAATTTGTCAAAATTTTCAGCTAGACGGCCTGTAGCTTCATCTTTAGAAACTTTACCATCTTGGTTGCTGTCCATTTGTTCAAAAGACACATGATTACGTTGTTTGTTATGACTATCTGCATAAGCAAACGTAGTGGTTGTCATCGCTGTTAATAAGGCTGCGGTAATAAATAATGTCTTTTTCATAATAAGCTCACTTTGTTGCTTGTTGTTAGTCTTAAACAAGGTTAACGCTCGGTTAACCTGTTGATGGAGTAACTATAAGCAACAAATGCGCAGGAATTATGGAGGAAATATGGAGATTAAGCGTAATTTAAAAAAAATAGGCATAATCAGAGGCTGAATCGATAGCCAACGCCATAAATAGATTTGATGTATTCATTATCAGGTGCTGCATCTTGCAATTTTTTACGTAAGTTTTTGATGTGACTATCAATGGTGCGGTCGGTGACTAAACGATTGTCAGCATAAATTTTTTGCATCAGTTGGTCGCGGTTAAAGACTTGGCCAGGGTGCTGATTAAAAAAACTTAATAGACGAAACTCTGCGGGCGTCAGTGTTAGTTCATTATGGTCAAATGTGGCTTTCATTTGCTTATCATTAATCACCAGTCCATGTTGTGAAGACGACTCTGCAACTTCGGCTGTGCGACGTAATACATTTTTGATGCGTGCAACCACTTCGCGCGGGCTGTAGGGTTTACAGATATAATCATCGGCGCCGAGTTCAAGTCCTAGTAAGCGGTCAATTTCATCTACCCGTGCCGTTGCCATGACAACAGGGACTTGGCTGAAGGTTCGTAATTCACGATAGATATCAAGACCATCTCGATGAGGTAGCATCAAATCAAGAATAAGCAGATCTGGACTTTCTTGTTTCACCCAGTCAATTACTGCTAGGCCATTATCAATGATGTGGGTTTGGAATCCAGCTTGAGCTAGGTATTCACATAAAACGATGGCCAGTGACGGCTCATCTTCAACCACGAGTATCTTTTTTGCTGATGGTGTCATGGGTTAATTGTCCTTAATCGGAAATGATATGGCTATTTTTAAGCCGCCAAGTTCGGAATGCTGCGCGCTGATGCTGCCATTATGCATCTTGACGATATTTTTACAAATGGATAAACCCAAACCAGAGCCGCCATTGGCACGGCTGCGAGATTTATCGACGCGGTATAAGCGGTCGAATAGTTTGGGTAAGGCGTCATCAGGCACGCCAGGGCCACTGTCTTCAATGGTTAATAATATCGCGTTAAGTGTCTGCTGCAGATTAATATTTATTTGCCCATTGGGGTTGGTATAGCGGTAACTGTTTTCAAATAAATTACCAATTAACTGTGCTATTGATTTGGCATCGGCATGTAATAACATACACTGATTGTGATCGTACAAGCGTTGTATAGCAATGTGTTTATCCGCTAAACGCACTTCATTTTGGTTAGCAATATTACTGATGATGTTGGTGATATCTACTTTCTGGGAGGTGTCGATAAGTACACCACTATCAGAGAGTGATAACGAATATAAATCATCAACTAAGCGGGTGAGGGTCATCACTTGATCGTGCAATGATCTGATGTATTTCGGTTCGGGTTTACGGATACCGTCTTCAATGGCTTCTATTTCACTCAGCAACACCGCAATTGGGGTGCGTAATTCATGGGAGATATCCGATAGCCATTGTTCTCTCGATTTTTTCTGGGTTTTTAGTGTGGTGGTCAGTAAGTTAAAGGCGAGCGATAGTTCCGCTAATTCATCTTTACCACGCACATCAATTTGATAATCAAAGTTACCGTTGGATAATGATTTTGCGGCGCTATCTAAGTTTTTCAGTGGTTTTAAAAAGTGGCGTACTAATAATGCCGCAACAATAAATGAAAACAATGCCGCCCAAGCTGCAATCCAATAAAAGTTGTCTAACTGTTGACGTAGAAAGCGTTCGGCAAGACGGCCTTTGATACTTTCGCGTTGTATCACCGACAACCATCCGACAGTTCTGTTGTTATTGATCACAGGGATCTTGGTGATCTGAATATTATTATGTAAACGGCGTAAGTTTTTCGGGTTACCGATAATGGACTTACCATTTTTGTTGAGCAAGTTTAGGCGAGCTTCAAGGCGATTAAAACTGGATCTATAGTCTTTCCGTTCGGGGTGTTTTTTAGAAGGACTGGGGTGCTCGCCAATATTTTGCAGTAATTGTGCCCATAACTCTGGCTTTTGCTGCATATCTTTCCAGCCTTTGTTATGCGAATAATACTCACTGATCCGCTCTGCCATGGTTTCTATTTTTTCAATTTCACTTTGATTTAAGTAACTTTGTAAGCCGTTTTGAAAGCTATTATTTATTAATAATGCCATACCAGCCATCATGATTAAGCTAATCAGCATCAGGGAGATAAACAATTTATGGAAAATGGTTAAACGCATTTAACTGGCCTTTGAATGAGGGATCCAGATTATTATACCCAAGCTACTTCAAAATACACAATCAGCATCTTGAAGTAACTTGGCTATATATACGTTTGAGGAGGATTGTGGGAAGTAAAGCGTCCATACCAAGATGGACTTTTAGCTAGCCAAGGTTCGGCTAATCAAGGTTAAGTGTGATGGTATTGCTGGTGATGAGGATCTCACTGTACTGAGTCGTTGAATGCTGTAATGAAACCACTTCAGCTAACAATTTTTGTTGGTGGTTTAAAATATAAATTGGGCCCGAATAACTACAGGTATCGGAATTGATTTGCATGACTTGACTGCTGGGGTCCGGCGCAAAATCAGGGCCTAAAAATTTAGCGTATTCTTTATAAATATTGATATTACAGGGTTGGCCACTATTGGACACTATCTGTAATTGCATGGTTGTAGATGCTTGATAGTTCAAAGCACTTGAGGCATTAATATTGAGTAAGCTGTTGTTATTACTCGCTGTTGGAATAAAGCTGTCTTCATCTTGGGTCAGCGCTTGCTTAGCCCCATCAACTGTGGGAGTCGCTTGATCAGCGGGGGTTGTCGCCGCGTTGCCTGA
>NZ_JASJHF010000048.1:0-4454 GCF_033791185.1 Moritella sp.
TCGATCGACTACGATGATGGCTTCATTGCCTTTCTCAACGGCACCGAAATCCTCCGCAAAAACATGGGCCCACCCGGACTTCTTGCTTACAGCGATCAGCAGGCTTTCAATGCATTTAAAGACTATATCGCCCAACATTTACCAGATCTGAGCACCCAAAAATTATACTTTGATCACGGCGATAAAACCTTAGATGCTATGTACCCCGACTTACAAATACAAATTGATGCTATTTTTAAACAACAATACCCTCAAAGTTTATGGCAAAGTAAGTTTTTCAAGGGCGAAAATCATAGCGAGAAATCTTGGGCGAAGCGTTTGCATATTCCATTAGAGTTTATGTTTGCCAAGTAAATGATTGATGCGATAAGCAATTTCAATATAGCTCCCGATACTCATTGCCAAACAAAAAAGTCGAACTTAGTTCGACTTTTTATTTCTATCTTTTACTAAAACACTATTTTTTCGCTTTAAAAACCGCATAACTTAATGGCGCTAGGTTTATTGTTACTACGCCGTCTTGTTCGGTTTTGTCTTTCGCTAATACTACTGGTTCATAGCCTTGGTAATTCATGGTAAACGTTTGGCTTTGATCAGTGGTTGCGGTGTTAGCAACAATTAAGTACTGCTTATTATCTAGAGTACGTGTAAATGCGTATAAGCCTGGTGTTGATTGGGCATAAACTTGTGCTTGCTGGCCATTTCGCAGCGCTGGATGGTCGAGGTAAAGCTGCGCTAATGCCACTAAATCTTGGTACAACTCATGGCTTTGATCAAAGTTACTGTCAGCAGTAGTTTTATCTGTGCCAAGTAAGTCATCATCATTAAATGAAGCAACGAGCGATGGCATCATATCTTGACGTGAATCTTTGTCATGGCCATCGCCGACAAAACCTTGTTCATCGCCATAGTAAACGACTGGAATACCGCGAGAAAAGTACATTAATGCGTTCGATAGTTTAACCCGCGCGAGTTTTTCGGCTTCGTCCATTTCAAATTTAGCAACATCTAACAAGTGAGCGAAACGGCCCATATCATGATTGCCGGTAAAAGTGACAAGTTGACTCGCGTCGCTATCCGCATCTTTATAATGGTGGTCACCGGCAAACAACATTGCCAATACATCTGTACCTTTACGTTCAACTAACGTTTGGAAAACCGCGCTTTGAAAACCGAAATCTAATATTGATTGCATATTGCCTGTGGTGGTGAACTGACTTAACACTTCAGGGGTAAAGTCATACACTTCGCCAAACATAAAGAATTGAGGAATACCTAACGATTTCGCGTGCTCAACAATAGCCGGTGAAAACTCACTCCAAAATTCCATATTGACATGCTTTACCGTATCAATACGAAAGCCATCGGGTTTAAATTCTGAGACGACACCTTTGAATACATCGATTAAGCCCTTAACGACTTCGGGGTTGTCTGTATCAATGTCATCAAGACCGGCAAAATCACCGTATATCGCACTTTCGCCTTCCCAAGTACTGTCGCCTTGGTTATGGTAAAATTTAGGGTCATTTAGCCATTGTGGCGTTTTAATATCTTCACTTCCCGGTGATACAAACGTGCTATAAGTATCGCCATTGGCAACTTGTTCTAACGTTTTATAATCACATAAACCTTCGGTTTCACCTAACCACTGTTTGCCGTCTTCGCCATGACATTCTTTAAACTTAATGACATCGGCGCTGTGATTGGCGATGATATCGAAAAATACTTTCATATTTAACGCATGCGCAGCATCGATTAAATCCTTTAGGTCTTGAGCAGAGCCTAAATGCGGGTCAATGGCAGTAAAATCTAATACCCAATAACCATGATAACCAGAGCTATCACCTTGCATTGCCTGGTTACGCATAATGGGAGTCATCCAAATAGATGTGATGCCCATTTCCTGTAAATAAGGTAACTTTTCTTTTAAGCCAATAATATCGCCACCATGGTAATGACTTTTACTGCTTGGATCGAAACCGCCTTGCGATTCAACAAGGGTTTTTGAGCCATTATCATTACTTTTATCACCATTGATAAAGCGATCTGGCATCACAAAGTAAAACACTTCCTCGCGAATATCACGTGTTAAATAAGGTGGTAATTGCTCGCTAATTTTAGCGACCTTAGGTTGTGCTAACCTTGCATCAACTTGCGCAGCTGAACGTACATCACTTGGTTCACAAGCCCATAAAATTAAAGTACACAGGCTAATAAAAGCTAATTTGTTATATTTATTCATCAGTATATGCCTAAGGATTAACCCTTAGGACGCTCCTTATTCATCACAGTAACTAAGTTAGTCATATCGGTATGTTGCCAAAATTCATTTATGGTGAATGGTAAGCGACGACGCCAATTTGGGTGCTGGTCAATCGTACCTGGGATATTCACTTGTTCATGTAAACCTAGCGCATCTTCTAATGGCACTAGTAATACCCGGCTCGGTGCTTTAGCTAAAAAGGCTTGCACCGCTTTGGCTAATTGAGAATTCATTTGTGCGGGTTGCATCGGCGGGAAATTTTCCGCTGCCAATACGCCTTCATATACTAATGCATCCAGTAATTGCTCACGATCAGTAATACGATCAGCACGTTCCTCAATACCCATTTGCTCGTTCGGGTATAAATTTAGCGCTTGGCGCCACTTTAAATCATTGCCTGTCCACCAACCGGCAATGGTTGATAAATCATGCGTTGATACCGTAACCATCGACTGCTCTGGATATCTTTCAGGGCGATAATATAAACCGTTTTCCCAACGTTCAAAAAATAGAACTTTGTATGATAACAGCCCTGACTCAGCCATAATGTCGCCAAAGCCATTCGGCACATTACCTAAATCTTCACCAATAACTACGCAGTTATTACGGCGTGATTCTAACGCGATAATACGAAAGATATCATCCAGTGGGAAGGTGATATAAATACCTTGATCAGCAGCCATACCTGGCGCAACCCAATATTGACGCATAAGGCCCAATACGTGGTCGATACGCAATGCGCCAGCGTGACGCATATTACTTCTTAGTGCTTTAACAAGTGGCATATAGCCTTTTTCTTGCAGTGCTACAGGATTAATTGGTGTAAGTCCCCAATCTTGTCCTAAAGTGTTCATTGCATCTGGCGGCGCGCCCACGGCAGCACCTGAAACATAGCTGTGTTTATCGGCCCACACTTCTGCGCCACTGCCATCACAGCCCACGGCTAAATCGAGATACAAGCCAATAGGCATATCATCACTTTTAGCTTGGCTTGCGGCAGCACCTAATTGCTTATCGGCAATAAATTGTAAAAATTGGAAATAGCCAATTCGTTCTACCTGTTTAACTTTAAACTGTTCAACAGCATCGCTATGTGGGTCTTGGAATTCTATAGGCCAGGCTTTCCAGCCATAAGCATTTTCATCTAATTTACGGAAATGTTCATACAAAGCATCAAACGTGGCTAATTCAAATAAATCATCACCCATTTCATCCACAAAACTTAAATACTGTTGCGCAAAATCAGTGTTCTTGGCTAAATGTTTACTAATAAAATCTTTATACAATAACTCTAATGCCTGAAACTTTAAGTGTGCAGCATGTGGGTAATCAATAAACTCTTGATTGTTGGCTGTACTAACCTGCAACTTAAAATCAGCAGTATTTACTAATGTTTGTACTGCCGCGCAATCGCTAAAATTGGCAACGCTAGTCACATCAATATACAAGGTGTTTAGAAAACAACGACTGGTAGGTGAGTACGGACTTATATGAGCCGGATTATTTGGGTACAGTGGATGCAATGGATTTAAACCAATAGCTGTTATGCCGCGCTTAGCCGACTCAGTAACTAAATGTTTAAGATCGCCAAAATCGCCCATGCCCCAACTATTATCAGATTTAACTGAATATAGCTGTGCAGCCAAGCCCCACATACGATAGTCGCTTGCTTCATTAGGGCTTAAACATTTTTGTGGCGCCACAATTAAGTGACAACTGGCATTTTCATTAGCCACTGAAATGGCTAAAGAATGGTAACCTTCAACCAATGTTGGCAATGTGAGGCTTAATTTTTGATGAACTGAACCCGCAACAGTTTGCTGATCGAGTATCGTAAGATCAGCTAATGCTGTCTCGCCGGTTAAAATATCACCAGACTCAAGTGTAATATTCCATTGCAGTTGATTACCTAATTGGTCTTGTTGCACACTTAACCATGCACTATGAGTAGCACTTTCCGATTTAACCATTTGCATCGGTGGTAATAACGATAACCAAGATGAATTTTGCAGCTGCGCTGCACTCGCTAAAATAGCTTCATCACTCTCTAAATTATATTCCATGGCGGTTAATAAACCATGCAGTGCTTGTGGATTAGCACTAACATTATTGCCGTAGCAATCGATGTAACTAGAGTGAAAACCTACCTGTTCGGCAAGTTGTTGAATTGGCGTCATATTGAAATTCCCTG
>NZ_JASJHF010000049.1:0-3617 GCF_033791185.1 Moritella sp.
ATTCAGCTCGGCCAAGCATTTTATCAAAACATAGCGCCTACGCCTGTTAAAAAACCAGAATTACAGTTATTTAATAGCAGCTTAGCATTACGTTTAGGGCTAGATAATGAATTACTAAGCAACAAACATTTGCTGGCGCAATATTTTTCCGGTAATGAATTACCCATCGGCGCAGAGCCTATTGCCCTAGCCTATGCAGGTCACCAATTTGGCCAATTTAATCCGCACTTAGGCGATGGCCGAGCCCACTTACTTGGCGAACTCCTCGATGATCAAAATATCCGCTATGATATTCAGTTAAAAGGCTCCGGGCCAACACACTTTTCTAGACAAGGTGACGGACGCTGCGCCCTAGGCCCTGCCATTCGTGAATTTATCATGAGTGAGGCCATGCACGCACTTGGTGTACCAACGTCTAGATGTTTAGCTGTAGTAACCACTGGCGAACAGGTAGCACGAAATTCTTACCAACCCGGCGCTGTGGTAACCCGAGTTGCCACAAGCCACATTCGAGTAGGCACGTTTCAGTTTTTTGCTGCGCGCTCAGACCTTGAGTCACTCGCCGCGTTAACCGATTACGCGATAACTAGGCACTTTGGCGACATTAACTTAACCGATGATGACAAAGTGGTAAAATTTCTCGAGCACGTTATTGATAAACAAATTGCACTAGTAGTGAGCTGGCTGCGAGTAGGCTTTATTCATGGCGTAATGAATACTGACAATACTGCAATTTCTGGAGAAACTATCGACTTTGGCCCATGTGCGATGATGGGTACTTACCATAAAGATACGGTATTTAGTTCAATCGATCGCAATGGCCGTTATGCCTATGGCAATCAAGCAAAAATAGCACAGTGGAACATGGCAAGACTCGCGGAAGCGTTATTGCCACTTATCGATAGTGAGCAAGATAAAGCAGTCGCTCTTGTTGAGCCCCTTATTCATCAATTTTCAGAAAAATTTGAGCAAGCCTACTTTGCTATGTATGCAAATAAGTTAGGTATAGAACATTATAACGATAGCGATACAGAGTTAATCGTTGAGTTGTTAGATATTATGCAAACTAAGCAACTCGACTATACGCAAACCTTCAATCAGTTAACCGATTCTCTGACCCAAGCAGATATAAAGAACAGCATGGCAACGAGTCTTGGCGACTGGTATCAAACTTGGTTAACTCGCTTGCAATCGCTTAACAGTGACATGACTCAGATCCAAAGTTTAATGCGTCACTCTAACCCAGTGGTGATACCGCGCAATCATCACATTGAAAATGTCTTGCAACAGTGTGAGCAAAGTGGTGACTTTAGTAGCGCAGAAAAGATCATAAAAGTGCTCGCTTCACCTTATGCGGTCATTGCCGAAACAGCTAATTATCAAGATGCTGCTACTGACGGTGATAACTCTTACCAAACTTTTTGCGGTACTTAACTAAGCGCTACTCTGACAACAATTCATAACCATGGACAACTGATGCAACAAATAAATAAAGTGGATTTAGAAAATAACAATTTACTGTTAATCACTTTTAAACAAATGTGGGATCAAGATGATATTAGCGATTTATCAGAGCTAATATTTTCACAATTTGATGGCGCTCGTATCATCGAAGCAGTTACCGGCGCAGATCGTCAGTACTATCGCTTTAATTACCACAATGAATATTTAATCTTACATTTTGAAAGCTACAGCAACGCCTGTTGGCTTGAGCCTGAAGATCAACAATCTAGTGAAAAAATTGCTGATATTGGACGATACTTACAACATAACATCATATAATTATTCAATAATAGGAAACCTTCATGGGTCCACTAAAAGGCATTAAAGTGCTTGATTTAAGCCGCATTTTAGCGGGTCCTTGGGCAACCCAAGTGTTAGCAGATTTTGGTGCTGAGGTGTGGAAAATTGAACGCCCAAATACAGGCGATGATACCCGTACATGGGGACCACCTTTTGTTCACAATAGCCAAGATGAGAACACTAGCGATGCGGCTTACTATTTAGCAGCAAATCGTGGTAAACATTCCATTACTGTAGATATTACTACAGCTGCAGGCCAGCAATTAATTCATGATTTAGCTCGAAAAGCCGATATTGTGGTCGAAAATTACAAGTTAGATGGCTTAAAAAAATATGGCCTAGACTATCAAAGTATGAAAGCCATTAATCCAAGTATTATTTATTGTTCGATAACAGGTTTTGGGCAAACTGGACCAGATGCTAAGCGTGCTGGTTATGATGCAATGATCCAAGGTATGGGCGGCTTGATGAGTTTAACAGGCGTGCAGGAAGGACAACCAGGCGCAGGACCACAAAAAGTAGGTGTAGCCGTCGTAGATCTTATGACAGGAATGTATGCCGTGAGTGCAATACTTGCAGCGCTTTATCATAAAACTCAGACCGAAGAAGGCCAACACATAGACTTAGCACTACTAGATACCCAAGTGGCATCGCTTGCTAACCAAGGTATGAATTACCTTATTGGTGGACAAGTACCACAAGCGCAAGGTACAGCTCACCCAAACATTGTGCCATATCAAGCGTTTGCGGCTCAAGATGGGCATATAATGTTAGCAGTAGGTAATGACAGTCAATTTGGCCGTTGTGTCGCTGTGCTTGGTTTAGCCGATTTAGCAACAGACCCTCGCTTTAGCAGCAATCAACTTAGAGTTCAAAATCGACAACATTTAATACCTAAGCTACAACAAGCATTGCACAAAAACACTCTAGATCATTGGTTAGCAGAGCTTAACCAACAGGGCGTACCTTGTGGCCCGATTAATACCTTAGATAGGGTTTATCAAGAGCCGCAGATACAGCATAGAGAAATGATATTTGAATTAGAACACAGGCAAGCGGGGAAGATTAAACAAGTTGCTAATCCAGTAAAATTTTCAGCCACACCTCTGGAATATAGCAAAGCCCCACCGATTTTAGGTGAAGATACAGATGCCATTTTAAGCTCGCAATTAGACTTAACTAAACAACAGTTAGCAGACTTAAAACAGCAGCAGGTTATTTAAAAATAACTCAATGACAAAGGTCGTATTGAGCCACCAATTAGGTAATATATTTTGCCAACATCGGTGTGTATAACTAAGGAGAAAAACGTGAGCACAGCATCAAACTGGGAAGACATTTTATTACTTAACGAGCAACTATCAGAAGACGAACGCATGATCCGTGATATGGCGCGTGATTTTTGTCAGGAACAATTACAACCAGGCATTTTAATGGCGAATCGTCATGAGAAATTCGACGCAAATATCATGCGTCAGTTTGGTGAGCTTGGCTTACTTGGTGCCACCATTGATGGTTACGGTTGTTCAGGCGTATCTTACGTATCATACGGTTTAGTAGCACGTGAAGTTGAACGTGTTGATAGTGGCTACCGCAGTGCAATGAGCGTGCAATCATCATTAGTTATGCACCCAATTAATACATGGGGCAGCGAAGAACAAAAACAAAAATATTTACCAAAGCTTGCTACGGGTGAATGGATTGGCTGTTTCGGTTTAACTGAACCTGATGCTGGTTCTGATCCTGCTGGCATGAAAACCCGAGCGAAAAAAGTCCCTGGCGGTTACCAATTAACCGGCAGTAAAATGTGGATC
>NZ_JASJHF010000050.1:0-18506 GCF_033791185.1 Moritella sp.
TCATCTGAGGGTAAATAAGTACGGACAAACATATAAAACTCACCTTCAGGCGCAGGTAACCAATTATTAACTTTAATACCGGCAGGTTTATCATGACTCACATAGATAGTTAACCCACCATCATCATCAAATTGAATACCGTCAGTTCGGTCACTAATTGAATATCGGTTTAATTCATTATCAACTAGATTTTTATCCATATTGTACATACTCAAAGACCAAAACCCATCAATGTCTGGCAATTCATCCTTATTAAAGTGCAAGATATAGTGATGTTTACCTGAAGGAAATTGTATTCCCTCTTCTGCAGGATCATCATTATTCATAAAGTAAACGGACTCTTCGGGATCATTAAACACGATACCACCAAGCGACTGCATACTTGCCCTAAGCAGATATTTACGATGCTCACCAGCCTGACCTATATCATTATCAATAATGCGCCAACCATTTTTATTTATTGAGCCATACCCATCTTCAAATGCTTTTACAACACTCAGAACCCCTAAAGAAGCACCTTGTGCACGACCTTTAGCATACAGGCTATCAGCATTGTCGAGTTCAACATCGAAACCAATACCAATATCATTAAACTGGGCTAAATCTGCTTGTTTATTTTCTTCAACACCAGCAAATTGCATCGATTGATTCATGATAGCAAGGTATCTATCTGGATTATTCTTAATCATATCCGTTAACACAGCTTTAAACCCTTTCGATGTGTCAGCAAATAATGCGGTATATTCAGGGTCTAGATTAGGAATTTCTGGGTATTTGGGGATAGGAGGATTCGATTTGCCCCAATCACTTAATGCGGTCAGTTGATAATCTTTTTGAATCTCTTTAACAGCAGCAATATCAGACTCACCATTTACTAACGTTCGGCCAATAGCAAAATTCCAATATGTTGGAGCTTCCGCTAAATACGTTACGTCACTTGGTAGCTCACCTTTCCAGCCTTTTGGCACAATCGCATAATTACCACCATTTTGACCCGTTGTTCGGCTGCCAATATAAGCAAAGTTATCCGAATCAAATCCCGAGAACTGAACAGTCCAATAACGGCCATCTTCCATCACTGGAGCAGATAAAATAATCGGTTCATCTTTCACATAAATAAACGCCATGGTGTAAAAAGTATCGTTATTTACTGTGCAGCGACAATCAGACTCAGCAGTCGCTAATGTCTTAGGATAAAAGAACTGATTGATGGCATCATGCGGCATCTTATTATTTGGATCGTCAGGCAAACTCCAGTTATACAATAAAAAATAGTTAAAAACATAAGGGAAACCGTAGATAGAAGCTTGTTCTGACTTTGACTTTGCATAATGTTCTTGCCATGGCGAACTCATTTCTAATACGTTCTGCGTTTTATCTGCAAGATTAGAACACGCTGATAATGCCAGCGCAGCACTTGCTAAAGCTGCCATTTTTATAATCTTATTCATCTTCACTCCTTAACCGTTAATATTTTATGGTTATACATCCGATGTATACAACACGGCGCTTCGTTAACGGAGTGAGCATATAATAAAATATAGGCTAACGGCTTATCAATTCTTACCTATCGCTTGTCATTTTTTACCTCATGATGAGACTTGCGATATTGACTGGGACTACAGTCAAACCATCGTTGAAATGCGCGATTAAAGTTGCTCAAATCATGAAACCCAAGTAAGAACATGATTTCTGAAATACTCATATTGGTATCAGATAAATATTGTTTGACTAAATCTTTACGCTTATCTTTCAAGACATTCCTAAATGTAGTGCCTTCATTAGTTAATTTACGCGATAACGCGCGTGGCGACATAGCAAGATATTTTGCTATATTTTCAACACTGGGTTCCTGACTCGCAATGGTTTGCTGTATCGCTGACTGTGTTTTGTATTTCCAAAAAGATGATTGCATCGAATCAATATAACTGCGCACGTGAACTTCATTCTGCGCTGCGATTTGTCGACTACGCATAAATGAAACCTCTTCAACCACGCTCCGGTTAAACCAAATACTCGCTTGCTGCGCATTAAAGGTAATAGGACAATGAAAAAAGCATTGCCACGGAGTGCTGTCTTTTGGTAGCGACCGAGTTAATTCGATGTGACTAACAGCATGGGTATTTAATGACAATTGTTGGCAATAATTGAATATCGTCGCAAAGAAAAGATCCGCCCCCATTGGATGAATATCACTGTTTGGCCGAGGGTGCATGATTAAACCAATTTTATCTATCTCATAATGTAACTCGATATGAATTGAATTAGCGATAACTTCATAATAGTGACTTAGTTTTTGAATGCCTTCAGCAATCGAATTACAAGCGACAAGTAACAGCCCTAACGCCTTAAAATTCATCGGATGACCACCAGCGGCCAACTTCAGACCAAAACTTTGATCTTGGCTTACATCCTCAATTAAGTGCCATAATTGAGTCATTTTATGCGCCGGGATCCGACTTTCAGGCACTTTAATTAGCTCGGTAACATCCAAGCCGATACTGGCAAAAAGTGGCTGAGGATCAATACCTGCGACTAAGAGTTTTCGATATACATTAATTGGATGTGACGCTAACGTAGTGTATTCATTCATCATAATGACTTAGTATGCAACAAAGGTAACAGTATGTATTATAAGATCAAATGGATCATATATTTAAGAGAACATGTATGATCTTCCTAGCAAATATAATAATCCACTTGATTTATTTCAGCTTTAAACGTGTGCTAACTTGTCTTCTTCGGCACTAGGCTGATCACTTAATACTTCTGCAAGTGTAGAACGACACAAGTGACCCTCAACCTCACCATTCTCGTTTAATACTGGTAGGGGTAAATCATTATCAAGCATCTCAGGAATAACCGATTCGATTAACGCATCACTTTGCACCGCTGGCACATCATCTAATAACGACGCATCAATGGCATTGCTGTAATCACTTTTTTCAACCTTATCTAAGGTCTCTTGTGTGAGCACGCCTTGATAACCATCTTTATTAACTACATAGCCATAATCTTGTTTTGATTGACGCATTTGTAACACTGCTTCACCAATTGTTTCTGTCGAAATTCGGCACATTTGTGGCTGCATCACCGTCTCGACCGTTAATGCTCGTGCACGATTGACGTCTTTAACAAAAGCTTCAACGTAGTCATCAACCGGATTAAGCAAAATATCAACCGGTTCACCTTGCTGTACTAATACCCCATCACGCAAGATAGCAATGCGATCACCCAACCTTAATGCTTCATCGAGATCATGGGTAATAAAGACGATGGTTTTATGTAGTTTTTCTTGTAGTTCAATTAACTGGTCCTGCATTTCGCTACGGATCAACGGATCCAATGCGGAAAATGCTTCATCCATTAACAGAATATCCGCATCGGTACACAATGCGCGCGCTAAACCGACACGTTGCTGTTGGCCACCTGATAGCTGTCCAGGGTATTGATTGCCATAGCCATCTAAGCCCACCGTTTCCAACCACTGCGTTGCACTCTTCTTCCATTCCGCCTTTTTAACGCCTTGTACTTGTAGACCATAGCCAATATTGTCCAATACGCTGCGATGAGGCATGAGTCCAAAACGCTGAAATACCATCGACATTTTATTACGGCGAAAATCCTGCAAGTCTTTACTCGTCAATTGCATCACGTCACTACCTGCCAATTCTATTTCACCGGCAGTTGGCTCGATTAAGCGATTAAAATGGCGGATTAAGGTTGATTTACCCGAACCCGATAACCCCATGATCACGAATATCTCCCCCGGATAAATATCCAGATTAATATTCGATAAACCAACGGTATGGCCTGTTTCTGCTAAGATAACATCTTTTGACTTACCTGCTTTGACTTGTTCGAGTACCTTTTTTTCATTTTTACCAAAAATTTTATATAAATTTTTAATACGAATTAGTGGGCTTTTATTGTCATTTGAATTCATATTATTGCCCTCCAAAATTTTGTAACGTGCGTTTTGCGTAACTTTGCGAGATCCGATCAAAGATAATAGCTAATGCTACAATCGCTAAACCATTCATCAAACCAAGTGTAAAATATTGATTAGTTATAGATTTTAATACTGGTTGACCCAATCCTTTAACACCAATCATCGACGCGATAACAACCATCGCTAACGCCATCATAATCGTTTGGTTGATGCCGGCCATGATATTAGGCATAGCCAATGGTAATTGCACTCCAAATAAACGTTGCATCGGGCTGGCACCATAAGCAGTAGCAGCCTCTAACACTTCTTTGTCAACGAGACGTATACCTAAGTTAGTTAACCGAATGACTGGCGGCACCGCGTAGATAATAACGGCGATAACACCGGGGATTTTACCAATACCTAATAACATCACCACTGGGATCAAATAGACAAAGGCTGGCATGGTTTGCATAATATCGAGGACTGGCGTCACCGTTGACTGAACACGATCTGAGCGTGCCATTGCGATCCCTAGCGGGATACCAATCAGTATCGCGAGCATCGTAGAGATGAGAATAATACTCATGGTGCGCATGGTATTGTCCCACATACCAAAAAAGCCGATAAGGAAAAAGGCAACAACGACACCTAAAGTTAATTTCCAAGAGCGACTAGCGGCATAAGCAAAAATAGCGAGTACCCCAATCACTAACCACCAAGGGCTGCCGAGTAATAATTTTTCAAACCAAATAAGAAAACTGAGTAAGGGATCAAAAAATGCTTCTATCGTATCACCGTATTCACGCGAAAAACTGCGATAAGCGCCATCCAATGTTTTTCTAATATCGAGTAACTGGTGGCGGTCTAATTGCGGTATTTCCGAAAGCCATGAACTGTCTGACATATTATGTATTTCCTAAGATGAAAAAGCCCGAATGATTCGGGCTATATACCCAAGCCACTCCAAGATGCACTATCAGCATACTTGAGTAGTTTGGGTATAGTGAAAGGCTAAAGTGCTGACACTGCTTTCTTAATTTTCTTCGCCGTTGCTAAATCAACCCATTCTGTCCAGGTATCTTCATAATTTTTGATGAAGTGTTCAACACTGTATTCACCATCAGCTTGCTGGTCTTCCATCCAAGCAAGTAATTCATTCATCTGAGCATTACGGAACGAACGGGCTGAAAGATAGGCCATAACTTCAGGCGCTCTTGCGGCAAATTCTTCTGTAACAACAGAGTCTACTGCTGATGGTGGATACATGGTTGCTTTAGGGGTTAAGCAATCATTTTGAGTGATACATTCTTTGAAATGTTGTTCATCGATACCGGTACCAAAATCAACCTTAACCATTTTGTATTTACCCAATACCGCGGTAGGAGCCCAATAATAACCAAACCAAGCTTCTTCGCGTTCATAGGCTTTGGCAATCGAGCCTGACAAACCTGCACCTGAACCTGGATCAATCAAATCAAAACCAGAGTCAGCAAGATCCATCGCTTCAAAGAGTTGTGATGTTGATATTTGGCAATTCCAACCGGCAGGACAACCCATAAATGCCGATTTACTCGGATCTTCTGGGTGCTTGAATAATTTAGCGTTGGCTTTAATGCCAGCAATCGTTGCGAGCGTCGGATCTTTTTCAACCATATAGGCTGGAACCCAAAAGCCTTCTTCACCGCCATCGCTAAGCGTCACACCAGCGTAACGAATCCGACCATCTTCCACGCCTTTATCAAGCGCGCCTTTCATGGAGTTGCTCCAGAACTCAGGGGCAATATCAGGTTGACCTTTTTCAATCATCGCAGTGCCTGTTGGCATGGTATCACCCGGAACAAGTTCGGCATCACAGTCAAAACCATGCTCGAGAATAAATCGGTCAATATTGGCGATCAGGGTAGCTGAATTCCAGTTCATATCAGCAATAGTAACATTGCCGCATTCACCAGCAGAAGCAGGAGTAGAAAGTGATGCACAAGCGAGAAGTAGTGAGGTAGCGAAAGTTTTCCGCATATGAATAATATCCTTATTATTTTATGAAGTGGTATTAATACTACAGTATTTTGCTGCTAAAAGCTTAACTTATGGGTTAAATGCTAAGATATCCTTGAAGCTCACAGCTAATGAATATCATTAATATGCCAATAAATAGCTTAAATTTGCGAACCTAAGCGGTGATAAAACTGTCACTTTTTTGTTATGCTCTCAATGCCGATTTTGTCTTATTAAGGAATACTAGTGCCTTACCAAATTATCGATCCAGATCGCTGGAGTCGAGCAGAATATTTAAAATTTTTTAAAGGCATGAGCCATCCTTGGTATAACATTTGTACCCACCTTGACGTCACCGTGTTATATCAACATTGTAAAGCGAATAAGCAGCGTTTCTTTCATGCCTATCTATATTTAATGCAACAAGCAATTAACCAATGCAAACCAATGAGATACAGACTTGTTAATGATTCCGTTCACTTGTATGAAAAACTCAATATAAGCATCGCTATTTTGGCTGATGATGACAGTATTCGATTTTGTAATTTACCTTACGAACCACAATTTACATCGTTCAGTCACGCGGCGACATCGGCTGAAATAGAGATCAAGCAGACCCCTTTTATATTGACGCAATTTATCGGTCAGGAGATGCGTCATGATACGATCCACATGACTGTATTACCTTGGCTGAACTTTACCAGTATGAGTCATGCTAGAGACACTAAAAATCCAGACAGTATTCCTAAAATAGCATTAGGTAAATTAACTCATATTAATGGCCATTGGCAGATACCATTATCGATAGAAGTACATCATGGGATGATGGATGGCTTGCATGTGGGTAAGTTCATTGCAATATTACAGGCGTTGTTCAACCAACCCGAATTGCTAAATTAGCGTCGACAAGCCGCTATTTCTGGCGAGGTGATATGCACAGAGATAGCGAAGTTTACACTGGGAATATGTGAGCATTGAAGACATAAATTGAAGGACTAAATATTAATCCTCAGCCTGAATTTGACCAACCAATAATACTGGCGCAGCATCTAACTTTTCTGCATCCATCATTGAAGCTATTCGTTCGACAGCTGACAACAGTTGGCTCTGTTCCCACTCTTCAAGATTTTGGTAACGTTTAATAAAGTGGTCTTGAAGCGGCTTAGGTGAACTACTCAATAATAATTTACCCGACTCACTCAGTGATAAATGCACTTTACGTTTGTCGGTTTCACTTCTTGTTCTGATAACTAAGGCTCGACTCTCAAGGCGGTCAATAATCGTAGTGACTGTCGCTGCACTTAAGGCGATTTCTTTGGCGATATCTTTCGCCAATGGCGCATCCAGCAAAGCAATATTCTGCATAACCATGAGCTGTGGACCGGTCAAACCTGATTGCTTATTCAACTGGCGAGAGTGTATATCAATGGCTCTGATCACACGACGCAATGAAACTAATAGTTCTTCGTACTTTTCCATAACTCTTCCATAATTAGCCCCTATTTTCGAAACAATAACAGAAATTTACTCCAGACTCATACCCCAAATGTAAAAAAAGCAAAATAACGCCAATCCGTTATTCTGCTTATGTATTATTTATAACCGCTTTTGAACCGATATACACGTTCAAAAGCGAGTTAAAAGCACTTTAATTCACTAATTCAATTTTACCAAAATCGATTTTATTTTCTTTTGGTGAGCGTTCAATCTCAGAAACCTGTTTATATTTCTTCGCTAAAATATAGCCGAAACAACCAAGGATTAATGCAATCGCGAGTGCGCCGACCCATTGAATTTGTAAAAAATCTAATTTAAACAGTAACGTTAAGCCACTCATCAAAGCTACGTTACCTATGATATATTTAGCTTTACCAAAACGCTCTACGGTTAAGTTTAAATTATCAGTATACAGTCGAACTAATGAATCCAGCGAGTTAATCACAAAGGTGATGCCCACTAATATCATCGCCAGATTATAGAAACCAGTTGTCGCGATTTCATTAACACTGTAGTAATAAAGTACCGAGAACCATACTGCGATTGGAATAGACGGGAATACCATCATTGCAATCAGTACTTGATAAGTCTTCATGCCACCAACAAAACGCGAGGTGAATTGACCAATCATGATGCTCCAAGAGAACCACCAGAATAAGTAAAACTCATGATAATCATTCATCGGTAAAACAAAGTGATGCAAGTTACCAAAGTAATCGCCAAGTAAAGCAAAGGTAGTGGCAAATTCGTTGACACTTGATCCTTCAGATAGGAACGCGCCAGCCCACATCAATACGATAAGCCCCAAGAACAACCAGGTACTGGCTAAACTTAAGATACGTACATAACGAATGCTGGTACTTGAATAAACCGCTGCAGCGATAACCACAAATACAATCAGGTAGAAACTACCGACTATCGTTTCGCCATCGCCTAACTCAGGTAAGTACCAAGGTAAGTTGGTCAGTAGCAAGTAAGCAGTAAAGGCACAAGTACCGATAATGATAAAGTTATTGATGAATTTAATCAGTGGGATCTCAAAGAATTTTACTCTTGGTTCAATAACACAAAAATAGAAACAAGTTAAAAAGTAAAATGCCCAAATTAAGAATGCCCAAAAGCCAAATTCAATTGCCAGTGGATTACTAAAACTGTATTCAGGACTTGCAGCTAGGTTTGCATAACCAGCGAACTCCGTCAGCGGAAACATGATCAGTCCCACGTCCAAACCCGAGGTAAATAAAATAGCGATAAAGGTAAATGTACGTACCGGTGTAACACCCACGCACTTCACATTACCCCAACGAAAAATTACAAATGCAATTGCAGCAAAGGTAAATAAAATACCTATGGTAAGCCAACTAGTCATCATAAATTAAACTCCATGTAATTATTTATATAACTTTTTATATAAAAACAATAAAACGAAAAAACATAAACTAATCCTTCTTTATGTTTCAAATAGCCGTGCTCAACGTTTAGGTTAGCAATACCCTTGATCCTTTAATAATGAATTAAGAGTGTAGTAACCCTCAAACCTTAAATATCGTATTGGCGATATTTAAACTCTGATGAATTGAGTTTGGCGTGAATAGACCATTGAGCCAGAATGGCTTAGGCTGGTCTGATACCTAAATAGCTAATGCGCCATGTTCACAACGCATTAACGTTATTTTTATCAAGCAGGTTGTCGTTTCGGTTCCTGTAATCGCTGTGTGCTCTGCCATTTTGGTGCAACACTGACAGTCACCTCATCAGCTTTGAGCATAGTATTGCCCAAAATAAGGTCTGCAGCGCGCTCAGCCAGCATAATAGTCGGCGAGTTCAAGTTGCCATTTGGAATGGTTGGGAAAATAGAGGAATCAACCACTCTTAAGCCAGCAATACCATGCACCTTGGTTTCTGAATCAACAACCGCCATCGCATCTTCACCCATCTTGCACGAACAAGAAGGATGGTAAGCACTTTCAACGGTACTTCTGACAAAGCTGTCGATCTCTTCATCGGTTTGAACTGCTATACCGGGTTGGATCTCTTCACCGCGGAATTCGTCTAATCCAGGTTGATTGATGATCTCACGTGTTAAGCGTACACACGCGCGGAACGCGGCAATATCTTCAGCTTCAGATAAATAATTAAACTGAATATGCGGCGCAACGTGTGCATCTTTTGATACCACTTTTACAAAACCACGGCTTTTAGGTTTATTATGGCCAACATGCACTTGAAAACCATGACCCGCAAACGCTTCTTTACCGTCATAACGCATTGCTGCTGGTAAAAAGTGATACTGTAGATCAGGCCACTCTAAGCCGGGTTTTGAACGAATAAAACCACAAGATTCAAAGTGATTAGTCGCGCCTAAACCGGACTTATTAAAGAACCAGCGCGCACCAATAAACAACTTGTTTAATGGGTCTAATTTACCATTCAACGAAATCGGCTTAAGGCATTTAAACTGGAAGTAGAACTCAAGATGATCTTGTAAGTTCTCACCCACGCCTGGCAGTTCATGTATTTGCTCAATCCCAGCATCTGCTAGTGTGCTTGCTTTACCGATACCCGATAACTGCAGAATATGTGGTGAACCAACAGAACCAGCTGACAAGATCACTTCTTTGTTGCAATTTAAAGTGGTTAGTTTGCCCTTACGTTCAAACTCGATACCTACCGCTTGTTTACCTGCAAACACGACTTTGTGTACCAAAGCATGGGTGATCACAGTTAAATTACTACGCTGCATCGCGGGTCTTAAATACGCATTTGCAGTAGACCAGCGCACACCTTTTTTAATGGTCATGTGCATAGGGCCAAAGCCTTCTTGCTGCTTACCGTTGTAATCATTGGTTGCCATGTAACCGGCATCAACACCAGCAGCAACAAACGCTTTATACAACGGGTTTTTCATGTTGTTACCGTTATTAACGGCCAATGGTCCATTGCCACCGCGGTAGTCATCACCACCAAACGCCCAACTTTCGGCTTTTTTAAAATAAGGTAAGCAATTGCTATAGTCCCAATTTTTCGCACCTGATTGCTGCCATTCATCAAAATCACGGGCATGACCACGCACATAAACCATGCCGTTAATAGACGACGAGCCGCCCAATACCTTGCCACGAGGACAATGCATACGGCGATTATCTAACGTCGGTTCCGCTTGGGTTTCAAACTGCCACGCGTATTTATTACTGTTCATCGGAATCGATAACGCAGTTGGCATTTGAATAAAGATACTCTTGTCACTGCCACCCGTTTCTAGCAGCAATACTTTGTTGGCTGGATCGGCAGATAAGCGATTGGCTAATACACAACCCGCACTACCCGCGCCAACAATAATGTAATCGTACAATCCTTGTGATGTAGTCATAATCGCTCCCTAAAATGGACTTTCGAGTGGTTGCATACCAACATACACAGCTTTAATCTGGGTATAGGCTTTTAAGGTTTCGCTGCCATTCTCGCGGCCAATACCCGACATCTTATAACCGCCCACAGGCATTTCTGCAGGTGATGCGCCATACGCATTGATCCAACAGATACCAGCTTCCATTTGATGAATAACACGGTGAGCACGGGTAATGTCTTGAGTGAATACACCCGCTGCTAAGCCTAAGCGAGTATCATTAGCACGACGTACAACTTCATCTTCATCTGAGAATGTAAGTACTGACATCACTGGACCAAAGATCTCTTCTTTGCTCAATGTCATTTCATCTGTGCACTGAGTAAAAATAGTCGGGGCAACAAAATAACCGTTCGGGGCATTTTCAGGTTGTAAGGCGTGACCACCAGTAAGCAGTTCAGCGCCTTCTGCTTTACCGATTTCGATAAAGTTAAGCACTTTTTGTTGATGCTCTTTTGAGATCAAGGCACCAAAGTTAGTTTCTGGATCCATCGGATCACCACAGATGATGTTGTTCTCAGTGCGCTGACGTAATTTTTCGATAAAACGTGGGTAAATAGCGTCTTGTACAAATACCCGCGTACCGTTGGTGCATACTTCACCTTGAGTATAAAAGTTCGCTAACATGGCTGCTGATACCGCGTTATCAATATCAGCGTCATCAAAGATGATTAACGGTGATTTGCCACCGAGTTCCATGGTGACTTCTTTCAATGAACCAGCAGCAGCAGCCATTACTTTTTTGCCTGTGCCCACTTCACCAGTGAAAGACACTTTAGCAATCTCGTCATGCGTGGTTAACCAAGCGCCAACGCGGCCATCACCTTGCACAACGTTAAATACGCCATCAGGTACACCAGCATCGGTAAAGACTTCGGCTAATTTGATCGCACCACGTGGCGTTTCTTCCGATGGTTTGAAGATCATGACATTACCGCAAGCCAGTGCCGGTGCCGCTTTCCAGCACGCAATTTGTAGCGGGTAGTTCCAAGCGCCAATACCAGCGCAGATACCTAGAGGCTCACGACGGGTATAATAAAAATCATCACCAACCTGCTGTTGATTACCTTCAATGCTTGGTGCCAGACCGGCAAAAAATTCAATTGAATCAGCACCAGTCACAACATCAACCACAGAGGCTTCTTGCCAAGGTTTACCTGTGTCGTGTACTTCGATAGCAGCTAACTCATCATTACGTTCACGTAACAAAGCCACTGCTTTTAATAAAATACGGCTACGCTCCACCGGCGTCACTTTAGACCAGATAGCAAAACCTGCTTTGGCACTGTCAATCGCCGCTTGCTGAACACTTGCATCAGCAACTTCAACTAAATAACTCACCTCTCCGGTGGCAGGATTGATAACTTCAAAGGTTTCACCAGTGTCATTGGCAAGAGACTGTCCGTGGACATAATTTTGATAAGTAATTAACGACATTCATTTTCTCCGTGCGGCACTATCACCGCCTCGATAAAGGCTTTACATAAAATTTGGGCTTGTTCGAATTCTTGCTCTGGACAACGGCTCAATGCACTGCGTAACCAGAAGCCATCAATCATCGCCGCGGTTTGTTTAGCACAGTTGATAGCCTCATCATTGGGCATGATTTGTTTAAATGAGAATGCGAGGTTGCTGTATAAACGTTTGCTATTGATATTTTGCAGTCTGGCTAACCCAGGTTCATGCACTGCTTGAGACCAGAAACTTAACCAGGTTTTAGTGGCTGCTGTTGAGCGTTGTAATTCAGTAAAATTTGACTCGACGATCATCGATAAACGTACCGCGGGGGATAAATTCTCACCTAAAATACGACTTAATAATGCGTGTTTTAATTCATCGAGTAGATATTTGAACGTAGCTTCGACCAAGCCTTGTTTACCACCAAAATAATGACTGATAAGGCCTGATGACAGTCCCGCTAAACCACTAATGGTAATGATTGTAGAGTGGTGTAATCCGTGACGCTCAACAGAAATTAACGTTGCGTCAATGAGTTGTTGTTGCCTCACTAATTTCATTGTTGGCCTAGGCATAAAGTAACATTCCGTGTTTAATTGTTGTTAATAACTGCTGCTAAAAAGTGTTAATTGAACGTTCAATTAATAACAACTATAATAGTTAGAGCTGTAACTATCAACCCCTTATTCTTATAGTCATGATCGTTACAATAAAATATTCGACACCTAAAGCGGCGATAAAAATAGATTAAACTACTGTTTTAAAATAATAATGCCACACGGTTAATTTTAGGTTAACCAGAGGTGAACCAGCCGTAAATAAATTAATAGTTTCAACCATAATTATAATAAAAAGAATAAAACAGGATGAATCGAAACAAATAATCAACATCAATATTGACAACTTGGATTTTATTTAGAGGGACGTAATGGTCTTTTACAGGAGGGTATAAAATTAAGGAAATGGAGCTCTAATGTGGCCATATTTACACCGAGCTCTTGCAGAATAATTTATCGGGTTGCCACTGCGGCTAACATCAAACGTTCTTAAATCAAATAATCAACTAAGTCGTCGATTTCAGCTTCCGACGCATTGATTGAGATATCGAAGCGCTTATAGGTATCACCTCTTAACGCACGATCAATCTCGGCTAAACCGTAAAGCGTATCGCCTTTAATTGCAAAGCTAAGTTCTAGTTCACCACGACTAAAAATACTACTTTTACGGAATTCTATTTCTTGATATGCCCCAGATTCATTAGTAAATCCAGGCATCGAAATAGTGCCCGACTCCATGTCACTTTTGACTAGTTTTAAGTCTTTATCTTCGATAAGTTTACTCATTATATTCGCGATAGCAGGTAAAGGCAGAACATGAATAACGTCTTTATCGCTGGCATCAATAGCATAGTCGATATCAAGTTCAGTATCTAACCAAACGACGCATTGGTTGTTACTCACAGCCAGAGTCGTGATCGGAGCTTCCGGATGTAAATCAAATTCAAAATCAAAGCGATACTCAACGCCTGCAGCTGCATTAAACGCTTCAGAGATACTGTATTGTGCCAACACATGATCCATAAACTCAATATTATCACCCGTTTCTTGCTTCACTTTGGTCATCAGCTTAATAATAATTGCCTCAATACTCTGATCAACTTTACCGCCAATAACCTTTACATACCCAGATACCAGACCACCTTGAAGTACTTCATTACGATCAAGAATGGTATCTACTTTTGCGCCACCAAAACCCAGTGCAGCTGAAATATTTTTAAACATATTATCCACTTACATAAATAATTAACGATGGATCTATCTCATCATTAAACCTTGCATATTACAAGTTAACAACAAAAAAGCCTGCTAAAAAGCAGGCTAAAATTCACGTATAAATATCACTAAGCAGCAGCGATTAGCTATTTATTTTTGCTTGTAATGCGTCAATTAAGCCTTGCACATCAACAATCTCATTTACTTTTTTCGGCTGATAAGCCGTGTTATCAGCAAAGTTCAAAAAGGCATCCATTGTTTTCATATCAACATTACTATCTGCTTTCGCCCATTCATTAAACATGGCTTCATCTTTGGTGATAACATAACCACACGAATTCAGCGGCATTTTCACCGGCGCTTTCCGCTACGTTACTGGCATATCGTAACAGCACTCTTGATTTGACTGTTTTACGCTCAGCATTAACACTCGTCGCGATGGACAATTCATCAGTATTACCTTTACTAAAATTCGCACCGATAAAAAAATCCACGTCCCAATTTTCTCGCTCAGTATCTACACCTCGATAAATAGAAACGACTTGATTAATAGGCACGCGAGTTTTGGTTTTTCTCAATCGTACCAATTAATTCGCCTTTCAGTGTTTCGCCTGAAATCAGTTGAACCCAATCATCTGTCGCTTTGATAGTGATAGGCAAAGGCGCATCATTGGATGATAGTGTGGAAAGTTGAGCAAAGCTCGGGCTAGTCATACTCAGAGCTGTAATAAAAGAAGCAATGAGATAAGCATAATTTATAATAATTTGAAGCACCTAATAATAGCAATGAGACCATAAGTACACCCGAAAATGTAATACCACCGCGTTAAGTTAGTACCCAATTATAGCCTATTCATACAGATGAAAACAGTAACGGGATTGCCAGAACTGGCTCACGACATGATGAAGTAAGTTATCGCGATGAAGCGAAGTCATTATTAAAAATGCCCATCATCTCGTCACGATATGATGGGCATTTATTTTAACTGCGTTAGCTTAATAACAGTAACTAAATTACGCGAACATAATGACATTAAATTGAAGCAAAGCTTGCGCACTCTATTTTATTTATTTCTAACCAATCTTTTAGTGCTCGAGACGTTAAAATATTGAACTCATCAACCCGCTTATCAACATAACTCGATAAGGTGGGTAATAAAGTATCCCCTACTAATGTGGTATGACTCATTAGCTCTAACGTGCCATTAGGGATCTGAGTACTGAACTCAAGGATCACCGCTTGCAGTCGCGCCAATGTGACACCATCAGCATAGAACTTGGCACTAAACGCTTCTGTTGTGGGCACTGTTAAATCATCACAACCAGGCACGACATGATCAACACGGCGTACCGGTATCCCAGTGTCATTCACAAAAGCAATAAATGCCGCCTTGTATGGCGGGAATACGGCGGCAAAATGATGACTATCAATATGAGTTAATTTAATTCCCGCATTAATGGCTTTATCATACTGCGCTTTAAACTCGCGATAGGCTTGGTCAAAACTAAGCTTCTCAGATGCGATCACTTTGTCTTGCTTTAAAAAGAAGCCATCACTGTCGACTAAATCAGGCACCAGACTCGGGTCTAACACTGGTTTACCACTGGTCAGTGTTACATGCAGCCCAACATTAGGGATCAAACCCTGTTTGATTAATTCAATCGCATGTTCGGTTGCAGGTTGGTTCATCATTATCGTCGTTGACTGAACAACACCGACTTTAAAACATGCTACAATAGACTCATTTACTTTTTCAGTTAGACCTAAATCATCTATGTTTACGATTAGTTTCATAAATCACTCTGCTACTTAGTGTTAAACTGAGGTACATACTTCGCATTCAGTTCAATCATCTCATCTAAAATTTCTTTAGTTACTGTACCTTTACGTACTAGCGGATTAATCGTTAAGGCTTGTAATGCGGCGCCATAATCACCAAATACACCCGCTTCAACAGCCAGTTCTTCAAATGCTTTTTGCAGTTGTAACGTGCCACGAATTGCTGGATTGGTAATAGGTGCAACGTTCAGAGGCTGTGGGCCACATGAAGTGATCACAGATGTCGCTTCAATTGCGCAATCATTGGGTAATTCAGAAATAGTACCGTTGTTGCGAATATTTACGTGCATTAATGTACGCTTATCATTGTGAATGGCATTAATTAATTCACACGCCGCATCTGAATAATGTGCGCCGCCACGTTCTTCTAATTGCTTAGGTTTCACGTTTAGATTTACATCTTCATACAGTTTAAATAATTCTTTTTCAATCTCTTGAACTTGCTCACCACGGGTAACATAACCTTCTGACTTAACTTCTTTTTGCTCTAAGTCATCTTGCTTGTAATAATACTGATGATAACCACACGGTAATACACCTAGATGTTTTAACTGCTCAGGCACCCAAGTCACTTCACCTAAGTTTTTAGGCAGTGCAAAGTCTTCACCAGAACACACTTTATCGATTAATTCACCAATGCGATCTTTACCATGATCCCAAATATGGAATGCGTGGATAAAATGATTTAGACCCGCAAATTGCACCTGCAGATCTTTAGTGCCCATCAATTCTTCAATACCAAACTGCGTACATACTGGCACATTACATAGGCCAATTACTTTTATGTTTGTATGTTTCAGTACAGTTTCAGTGATGATACCCGATGGATTAGTGAAGTTAATTAACCAAGCGTCAGGACAGATTTCTTCCATGTCTTTACACAAAGATAGGGTCACTGGAATAGTACGCATTGCTTTGGCAAAACCGGCGATACCATTGGTTTCTTGGCCAATCATGCCGTACTTATTACCCAGTAATTCATCTTGCACACGCGCGGGGATCATACCAACACGCATTTGCGAGCAAACATAATTCGCACCGGTTAATGCTTTACGGCGATCAAATTCAATGTTCAATTCAATATCAACACCAGCATTCTCGATCATACGTTTCGCTAGTGCACCAACAGTCTCAACTTTGTAACGACCTTCTTCGATATCAAATAGATCGATGTGTGTCACTGGTAATTCGTGATGACGAGTAATAAAACCTTCGATAATTTCAGGTGTATAGCTAGAACCACCACCGATAATTGTAATTTTCAACATGATTTAGTCCTCGCTTTGAATTCTTCTTTGCAGTTCGATAATTTCAAATGCAAGATCTTTGCACAGCATCGCATTCATAATGTGATCTTGAATATGCGTTAAGATCAAAGTCATTTTTACTTTGCCCTCACCTTCGTCAAAGCTAATAAGTTCTGTTTGTGATTTATGCACTTCTTCTAATGCTTCATCCGCTGCTTTAAGTGATGCTTTTGCAGACTCAAAATCACCTTGTCTTGCTTCTAGCATCGCTTGCATAACCGCAGAACGCGCTGCGCCGGCTTGGCATAAAAGTGTCATCAAAAACTCTTCTGTAATTTCCATCATCCGTTCCTTAATCTTTGCATTATAATTTGAGATTTAATCAGCCATCTATTACTTTAAATTTGATTGTAAAAGATGGCGATTGTGAATGCTTACTGCTATTTATTAAGCTGCTTTAGCTGGTGATAACGTGTTTTCTTCCGCTAGTTGTTCAGGTTCTTCTTGCGCTAATAATTCTTTTTCATACGCTTTGAAGAATGGGTAGAAGATTAAACCACTGACGGTGAAACAAGTTGCTACTACAACGGCAGCGAACATCGAGTTTGTCGACATAACAGCACCGATTGGCGCAGGCATTGTCCATGGTGGTAAAGCCACAACTTTAGACACTAAATCAAACTTGAATGCACCCCAAACGATACACGCGTTGACTAATGGTGCTGCGATCCAAGGGATAAAGAAGGTTGGGTTCATTACGATTGGCGTACCAAAAGTCACTGGTTCATTAATGTTGAAACAACCTGGGATGAATGACATTTTACCGATAGTACGTAAGTGAGCTGATTTAGAACGTGCCATCATACAAACAAGTGCTAATGTACCACCTGAACCACCAACGAATACGAAGAAGTCCATAACCGGGTTGATGAAGATAGCCGGTAATTCTTTACCTGCTTCAAGCGCTTCTTGGTTTGCACCTAAGTTGATTAATAGTAGTGGACCAATAATGCCACCAACAACTGATGCACCGTGAATACCAGCAAACCATAATAATTGGATTAACAAGATAGCAAGCGCAAAGGCAAAGAATGTATCAGAAGCAGCAACAAGTGGTTTGAACATTGCCATCACGCCAGTTGCAATATTTAAGTCAAAGTTACCTAGAACAGCATTGATAACTTGGATAATGAAGATCATTGCTACGACAGGGATAAGTAGATCAAATGACGCTGAGATTTTTTCTGGCACCGCTTCAGGCATTTTGATACGAATATTTTTTTCAACAAGGAAAGTTTGCAGTGTTGGTACTAATAGACCACAAATGATAGCAGTAAATGCACCTGCGCCACCTAAG
>NZ_JASJHF010000051.1:0-5241 GCF_033791185.1 Moritella sp.
TTATTAAGCATGCGATCGCGTATAAAGATTTCATAAAATGGCAAATATAAACATTAAGTCCAGATTTAATTTTTTGTTGTGGGCCAGTTGTATCAAAATTTTATAGAGAAAATATTTCCGAAGTACCTAGAAAAGCAGTGATTTTCAGTGATAATAAAAAAATTATTATAAATTCGAACCACCCAAGTGCACGTGGGTATAAAGTTGATGATTACATAAAGCAATATCAAGATTATAAATATAAGCCATTCCTGTCTATCAATAGTTTGGGCGATAACTCTAATTAATTTCTGCATACTTAGTATATGAACCATTTCCATATACTAAGTATGCATCAGTTTTGTATTGCTATGTTTGCGTTAACTGGTGTTCTTAACTATATCTATGATATTAAAATCAATCAGACGTAGACACAAATGCGCAGAAATTTAAATTTATTGAATCAAAACTAACGCTGTTATGCCTACCATAAACTCAAATTACAGGAAATCATTGTCATGAAAATCCAGATCAATACAGATAAGAATATATCCGGACAAGATGAACTGACCCAAAGTGTCGAAGATGTTTTGAGATCCGACTTAAGCCGCTTTAGTGAGCAGATCACCCGCATTGAAGTACATTTAAGTGACGAGAACAGCTCGGCCAAGTCTGGCACGGTGGACAAGCGCTGTTTGCTGGAGGTTAGACTGGCGGGGGAACGCCCAATTGCAATTAACGAGCATGCGGAGACGATTGGGGAAGCGGTTACCGACGCGAGCCAACAAATGGTTCATTTGCTAGAAACTGAGTTGGCTAAGCATAGCAAATGGTAACAGTTAGTCCTTTGCAGGCCTAGCAAGCGCACAAAGAGCGTCGCAAAATAGCATCGCCTTGTGCCGCTCGTATCCAACCCTAATAAACTCCTTTTACTCTCTCAACTAAAAAGTCCACTGCGGCTTTTATTTTCGGTACTTGGTAACGCTGCTTTTGATACAACAAAAACACTCCCAAGTTGGCCTGCTGCGTGATCTTAATACTTGGCGTAATAGTCAGCTCTGTGAGTTGACCCGATTCAATATACGGTTTTAATGCCCAGCGTGGCATCAGTAAAATACCTAATCCGGCAACGGCTTTTTCTACTAGCCACTTACCATTGTTACTGATTAACACCCGCTCGGCGGAAACATCCTGCCACTGATTATCGATTTCACAGATCCAAGGGGTAGGGCCATTCGGGGCTTTAAAATACAGGCCTTTGTGTTGCTTTAACTCCATGGCATTAACGGGCACACCATAGGTTTCTAAATAGCTGGGCGCGGCAACGGCAATGAAGTTATTATCCATCAACTTTATAGCCAGTACGCGTTCATCGGGTGCATAGCCGCCACGAATAGCCAGATCTACTTCATCACGACCTAGCGTCGATAAGTCATCACTCAGGCTTATGTTTAAGGTGATCTGTGGGTAGAGCTCTCTAAATTCGTCTAACAGCGGCAATAATATACGTTCACCAAAACCCACCATCGAGCTGATATTCAATACACCCATCGGTGTCGCCTGATAATTTCTGACTGTCTCATCACTGTATGCTAATAACGACAGCACCTCGCTGACCTGTTGGTAATAGATTTGACCTATTTCAGTTAAGCTCACCGCTCTGGTGGTGCGTTTCAATAGCGTGGCACCGAGGCTTTTCTCCAGATCAGCGATCCTGCGCGACAGCGATGAAGGCGGAACTGAAAACAATTCAGCGGCTTGACTAAAACTGCCATGCTCAACCACCTTTACAAAATACTTTAGTGCTCTTAATTGGTCCATATTTCACTCTCATCGCCATTATTGTCTTTAAGACAATAAACATTCGCTAATTAGTACCTATATCTTACATTAAAATAGAGCAATAATGACCCATAGTTAATCACCTTTCAGACAATATCATTCACAGGAAGCAAGCACATGACAACATATACAGCGATCAATCTTATTAAACGTCCAACTGGCGGTCCAATCAATGCAGAGCTATTTGAAGTAGTGCAAAAACAACTGCCAACTGTGGGTGAGGGCGAGTTTTTAGTCAAGCAAAGCCATATGTCACTTGATCCGGCTATGTTTGGCTGGATGAGCCCTGATACTAACAGCTACATTCCACCTGTTGCCTTAGGCGATGTGATGCGTAGTTCTGGCATCGGCGAAATTGTCGAAAGTAACCACCCTGAATTTAAAGTCGGCGATCGTATGATGGGCATGATGGGCTGGCAAGAATATTTCCTAAGCAGCGGTCAAGGCTTGAATAAAGTCACCGCGCCACTGCCAGATGAAGCAATCTTGTCCATTTTTGCCTTACCTGGATTAACCGCGACTCAAGGTCTATTTAATGTGGGTAAACCTAAAAAAGGCGAAACTATTATTGTCACGGGTGCCGCAGGCTCGGTGGGCTCTATTGTTGGCCAGCTAGCCAAAGCCGATGGCTTGAAAGTAATTGGTGTGGTTGGCAGTGACGAAAAAGCCGATTGGATTGTTAACGAATTAGGTTTTGACGCCGCGATTAACTACAAGAGTGACGATTTAGACGCGCAACTGGCAGAACATGCCGCTGATGGTATCGATTTGTATTTTGAAAATACCGGCGGTGCGATCCAGAATTTAATTGTTGAGCGTATGAATCCACATGGCCGCGTGATGGTATGTGGTTTAATCGCTGATTACGCCAAGCAAGTACCAACACCTGGTCCAAGCTGGTTGAATGTGATTAAACGTCGCCTTACTATTCAAGGCTTCACTATGCCAGATCATTTCCATCAAGTTCCAGCATTGCTAGAAAAGCTAACGCCTTATGTAATGGCCGGTAAAATTAAACACAGATCGCATGTATTAGAAGGCTTAGAGTCCTCTATTGGTGGTTTAAACTTATTCTTTACCGGTGAAAACAAAGGTAAGTTGATTGTAAAGCTGTAACTGGCGGTTAGAAATGCCGATAAGGCTTGGTGTTATTACGCTAAGCCGAATTGGATCTAAGTGAGTTTTTGTTATACTCTGCCATCGACAAACACGCTGTCACGGCAGTAACTTAAATTCTATTTACTCGGCATCACAGCCGCATAAATACAAAGGCTTAACTTGGAATTATTAAACATTGACTGCCTTGGCAAATCGCTACGGCTGGAAGGCTCTTTAGCGGGCTGGCAACAAGTATTTTGGGGCGACAAACTCGTCTCAGTGATCAACGCTTCTAGTGATAATGAGGGCAGTAAAACCCATAAGTTTGAACTCATACAGCATAACGATGATGCTCTCGAATCGCAGGCTCCTGCTAACATTATCGTCAAGCTCACCACCGATCTGCTCTGGCAACCCTTTAAAATCGATTATGCGCTGTATGTTAACGAACAGCTCATTAACCAAGGCCAGCGCGACACCAAAGATATTGAACGACAAACCCCGCAACATCCGGTTGCCGTAAAGACCAAATTTAGCTTAATTGGCTTAGGCTCGCTGGCGTTAAAGCTATTGAAAAGTGCCAAGGTTATTAAGGTCGTGTTGGCGGGCGCCAGTCTAGCGGCTTATTCATGGTTATTTTCATGGCAGTTCGCGCTCGCCTTAATTGCTTGTCTGGTGTTTCATGAATACGGCCATGTTAAAGCCATGAAATACTTTGGTATGAAGACTAAAGGCATTTACCTGATCCCGTTTATGGGCGGTTTGGCATTAGGCGATGATAAGATTAATACCCGTTGGCAAGATGTGGTGATCTCGATTATGGGACCCACTTTTGGCTTGCTTATGTCGCTGTTGTCACTTGTCGCCTACTGGGCTACTGGGGAGATATTCTTTGCCGGACTAGCCACTTTTAACGCCTTGCTAAATCTCTTTAACCTGTTACCGATTCTACCGCTCGATGGTGGTCATATCCTGAAAAGCATTAGTTTTTCGATGAACAGTATCGTCGGGCTGGTGGCTTGTATCGCAGGTGCCGTTGCGGGGATATTTATCAGCTATAGCTTAGGCCTAGCACTGCTTGGTTTCATGCTGTTAATCGGTAGCGTCGAGATCATATTTGAATGGCGTAGCCGTCATCAGAGCCATCTATTACCGCTGGATAAATACGGCCAGTTGTTTTCGGCTATCTGGTATATGGCGACTGTAGGCGCGCTGATTGGCGTGATTTGGTACTTTGCCGGTATGGGCGATGAATTACTTGCTCTGCCACTGCAGATATTACAAAGCTAACGATTAGCTGGCGGCATTAACATCAAACTCTTAAGGATCATCCATGTATGATCCTTTTGCCTTTCTAGCTCGTATCTAAACACTGTAATAGACAGTATTGGTTGTTGATTTATCCAATCATTAATCTAATAAACTGTTTAAATAAACCATACTTGTACTTATTTTCCAGTAATGGAGTAGTTATGGATATAAACCGACTGCAAAAGCAAAACCTGTTACAGATATTTGATTTAATCATCACTAACGGCAGTAAAGCGGATGGTATTTATCAGTTTTCTGGTATCCGCGCTTCTTACGATTTTGACGGCTATACCTGCTGGTTAGGTTATCAGGATTTAACCATCACCTTGTTGTTTCACGGTGCCTACCATTTTGATTATAAAGACGAAGATACCCTCAAGGCATTTTTTAAAAAAGTAGCAGGCTTGTTAGCAGACAAAGACAATTTATAATTGGATACATTAGATAACGCGGAGTCCCAAGTTGTTATGATATATTTTACCGAGCAGCAAGAGCGATTCAATTGGCGAATAAGCAATGATGGGGTGATGGGGGGGAAATCCCAGGGGCAGCTTTTATTTAAGCAAGACCATGTGCTATTTACGGGCAATATCTCACTTGCAAACAATGGTGGTTTTAGTTCAGCGTTTCGTACTGTAGAGCCACTTAGCCCAGATATAGGTGCAATTACGGTTGATATCGCAGGAGATGGCCACCATTATCAGTTTAGAGTCGCGACCAATATTAATGGTCAGCGACTTTATTATTTTCATGAAGTTAGCACTGAGGCTGGTCAGCGACACCGATTAAGGTTTGAGCTTGCTGATTTTCAAGCGACGTTTCGGGGCCGAAAAATACCCAATGCGCCAGCGATTAAGCCGGAGCATATTAGTGAAGTTGGATTTCTATTAACCGCAAAACAAGCGAGACCGTTTTCCCTGTCCATGTTTGCTGTTGATTTTATAAAGATGCCAGCATAATATCTGTTAGGCGTCATACAGCAAGGAGAGCCCATGCACCCGAATCGGAATG
>NZ_JASJHF010000052.1:0-35124 GCF_033791185.1 Moritella sp.
ATGCATCGAGCCCATTAAGACTCTATTTTTCAATGTTGTAAAACCAAGATCTAACGGTGCTAACATATTCGGATAATTGCTTGCAGACATAACTCCACTCCCAGTGGTTACACAATTGCTACTGATTTGCTACTTATTTGATGTACAGTTGTTATCTATTTATAATTTAGAGTAATTAATTTAATCGTTCATTTCAAACGCTATTTTAATCAATACAGCGTACAAGTGTAGCCATAAATTAATGATTCCTTTCAATTTCAATCATTAACAATACATTTAGTCATGTTTAAACTAAGCTAAACACAGCATTATTTATGATTTATGAGAACTAGATCCGCTATAGCCTGTCATAGTTCTGCATTCTAAGTGCTTTAATCTAAACTAGATTTATGGCTTAATATACGAAACAACATCCATAACAGTCTAATCCTGTTGGGTTTACTAGGAATATACAATGAGAAAATTATTCTCAATACTCGGATTCATTCTTTCTAAAATAGGTAGTACGATTACGTTCACCCGTAATTTGATATTAAACCTATTTTTCATCTCTCTTATTGCAATCATTTTTCTTGCTTTACAACAACAGCAAGAAAAACCCGTTACCTATGCAGATAATACCGCCTTGGTACTCAATCTGAATGGTGTTTTGGTTGATCAACCAAAACTAGTGGATCCATTCGACCAAGTTATGGGCGAAATTATTGATTCAAAAAATGTCGTGAACGAAATTGCGATTTCAGATGTTGTAAGCGTTATTCGTAACGCCAAAACAGACAATAGCATTAGCGCCTTGATCTTAGACCTTGCACAACTTAAACCAGCAAGTTTGACTAAACTAACCGACATTGCCGATGCATTAGCTGAGTTTAAAAAAACCAATAAACCTATATATGCTTATGGCGATTATTTTAGCCAAGAGCAATATTTCCTTGCTTCATTTGCCGATGAAATTCTATTAAACCCAGCTGGCGGTGTGTTATTACAAGGTTACGGTAGTTACACGCTTTACTTTAAAGATGCGATCGATAAGTTAAATCTGTCATCTCATGTATTCCGTGTTGGTACTTACAAATCCTTTGTCGAACCCTTTACTCGCAACGGTATGTCAGCGCAAAGTAAAGAAGCCAAGTTAAACTGGTTAAATCAACTTTGGTCTAACTACACCGCGACTGTCGCAAGTAACCGCGCAATTAATGCCAAAGATGTAGCGCCTAAAGCGGATGAATTTATTCAAAAGCTACAAGCAGTAAATGGTAATATTGCCCAATATGCTTTACAGCAAAAGCTGGTTGATAAATTATTAACCCGTGAGCAAATGTCTCGCTACCTTGCTAAAAAGCTGCACAGTGAATCGGACCAATATGAGAAAGTTGAATTTTTAGATTATCTTGCTCTGCAACCAACGGAATTTGAAGAACAAGGTTTCGCCAACAAACCAGGGGTTGGCATTATATTTGCCAATGGTCAGATTTTAGATGGCAACCAGCCTCCAGGCACTATTGGGGGGAAATCGCTGAGCAAATTACTACTGCAAGCTAAAGATGATAAACAGATTAAAGCTTTAGTCTTGCGTATCGACAGTCCCGGTGGCAGCGCATTTGCGTCAGAACAAATCCGTACCGCGTTATTAGAAGTGAAACAAGCAGGTAAGCCTGTCATTGTATCTATGGGTAGTGTGGCGGCATCTGGTGGTTATTGGATAGCTTCTGCTGCCGATGAAATCTGGGCGAAACCAACAACCATAACCGGTTCAATCGGTATCTTTGGCATGTTTGCAACCACAGAGAAACTACTCGCTAAATTGGGAATATACAGTGATGGCGTTGGTACCACGGATTACACTGGCCTATCAGTTAATCGCGAGTTGCCTGAGCATATGGCGAAAATCATTCAGATGACCGTTGAAAATGGCTACAGTAACTTCTTAAATGTGGTTGCTGAAGGCCGAGATATGACAACCGCACAAGTGAATGATATTGCGCAAGGCCGAGTTTGGACTGGCAGCGATGCGTTACGTTTAGGCTTAGTTGATAACCTCGGTAACCTAGACGATGCAATTGCCTCTGCAAGCGAGAAAGCCAATCTAGCCGACGCGTCATTGATTTTAATTCAAACTCCACGCAGTGAACGTGATAGATTCGTCTCGATGTTTACCCAATCAATCGCCACTCAGGTATTAACGCAACTCAACATCAGCCCTGATGGTCATGTTGCAACTTGGTTAGCGACAATCAGTCAGCAAGCAGCACAACTTAACAACTATTCGGATCCGCAGGGTCTGTATGTGCAATGTTTAGTGTGCGAAATTAAGTAATAAGCGAAATTAACTGACGCCAGTCAGTTACCCCATTGAGCGGTAAGTCAGTCCATTTACCGCTCAATTTAAATTTCAGCCTTAATTACCCTATTTTATTGCAGCTTTATTAAGCAATTTAGTATCAAGCTATTCCATTAATTGATTTGAGCACTATAATCCCCCTTAAAAACGCACAGGGAATTTATTAATGGCTAAGAAATCAATCTACATTGCATATACTGGTGGCACAATCGGAATGCAACATTCAGAGCACGGTTATGTACCGATGGAAGGGTTCATGACAGATTGCTTAGCGCGTCTACCTGAATTTCACCGCGAAGAAATGCCTGATTTCACACTTCATGAATATTCGCCGTTAATCGACTCTTCTAATATGTCTCCGTCTGATTGGCAACAAATTGCAGAAGATATCCAAACCAATTATGACAAATATGATGGTTTTGTGATCTTACATGGTACCGACACCATGGCATATACTGCATCAGCATTAGCATTTATGTTAGAAGGCTTGGGTAAACCAGTTATCGTTACAGGTTCACAAATTCCACTGGCCGAGATCCGCTCTGACGGACAAAGTAACTTACTTAACTCACTTTATCTTGCTGCGAACTACCCTGTTCACGAAGTCTGCTTATTCTTTAATAACCAATTATTACGTGGCAACAGAACAACTAAAGTACATGCGGATGGTTTTAGCGCTTTTGATACGCCAAACTGCGAAACTTTATTAAAAGTCGGTATTAACATCGAAGTCTTGCTGGGTGACGTAAAACCAATTGAAGAAAATACCCTTACCGTTAGCAATATCACCCCACAACCGATTGCGATCGTGACGCTTTACCCAGGTATTTCCACTGAAGTGATTGGGAACATTCTCTTACAACCAGTAAAAGCACTTATCCTATTAAGTTACGGTGTAGGCAATGCGCCGCAAAATGAAGATATTTTAAATGCCCTTGAAGCAGCGAATAAACGCGGTATCGTGGTTGTGAACCTTACGCAGTGTATTAAAGGCAAAGTGAATATGGGCGGTTATGCAACAGGCGATGCGTTAGCACAAGTGGGGGTTATCTCAGGTTTTGATATGACCACTGAAGCAGCACTGACTAAACTACATTATCTCATCAGTAAAGAGTTACCAAGCGAAGAAATCAAAGTGTTAATGCAAAAGAACCTTCGTGGTGAACTAAGCCACTAAGCACTAACTAAACACTAATTTAAATACTGCAGATATAGAAAAGGGGAAAGACAGTCATTGTCTTTCCCCTTTTTCATACACTAAATTTAGTATTGCAGAACAACATGCATCAACAAGATCATTGATGCCGTCTTCATTCTTCTAGACTTATGCGTTAGCCACTGCGGCTTGACTTTCTACGTCAACAACTTGCTTGTGTTTAGCTAGAGTATAACCAACCATAATCACAATGCCTTGGAATAACATAACAGCGGTCACCGTATAAAGACCGTGTTCAGAGAATGTCGATACAATACTACTCGCCAAGAAACAAAACATCGTCTGTAAGAAGTTAAGTAGACCCGCCGCTGTTGCACTACAGTTTTTAAAATCAGCCAACGCCGCATTAATCACTAATGGATAAATTGCCCCATTCGCGACAGCCAAGAAACAAAACGGGATCAGGATAGGCCAAATGGTTGTCGGTGGTGTGGTAAATGCAATCACAAACATAATAACAACGGTTGCGATGAATAAGCTAATTAACCAAGGCAGTAACTGCTTGGCACTAAAGCGAGTTAACAGACTACGACAACCATAACCACCCACAAGAAAAGCGACTGTCTGTGGTAAATAACTCAGACCAATATCAGCTCCCGAGTAACCCATCGCAGTCATAATGAATGGTGAGCCAGTTAAATAGGCAAAGAACGCAGCAGAGCATGCCGCAAATATTAACATGTTACCCATGAATATTTTTGATTTAATAATTTGTTTATAATCACGCGCTAATTGCGATGACATTTTTTCTTGTTTTTTATCCAGTGGCGCACTTTCTTGTTGGCTAGTTGTAGCAAACATTAGTCCCAGACCAATCACCACCAATACCATAAAAATACTGCGCCATCCGAAATACTCTTCCAAACCCGCACCCAGTAATGGCGCTAACGCTGGAGACAATGCAACTAATGGCATAATCGTCGCAAAAATACGCTCTGACGCTTTACCTTGATAACGATCGATAACCACCGCTTGCCAAATAACCGTACCACTACACGCACCTAAAGCCTGACCAAATCGAGCTAATAAAAACACCTCAATACTGCTAGATACTGAAACGACAGCTGTTGATATAACAAAAATAGTCATACCGACAAACAGCATTTTCTTGCGGCCGATACGATCAGACAATGGTCCATAGACTAATTGACCAAGTGCCATACCTAATAAAAAGATACTCAGTGACAAACTAATCAACGTTTGCGTTGTGCCAAATTCAGAGCGAATTGTTTCAAATGCAGGTAAATACATATCAGTAGCGAGAAAGCCCAGCATACTTAATCCAGAAAACCAGATCATAGTGCTCATTGAGGCTTTATTGTTGTTATTACTTTGAATATTGTTCATTGGTTAGACTACATATACTTAATGATGATGTGGGTAGTTTAATACTGGCAATCCAGTTTGAGAAACGCTAATATTTCACCATTGCTTTCAAAAAATTTGATGTGTATGTTTTCTCAACAAGATCTGCAAGTTATCGACGCTGTTGCACGACGTGGCAGTTTCACCGCAGCGGCAGATGAACTCTGTAAAGTACCCAGTGCTATTAGCTATACGGTCCGTAACATTGAAAAGCGCTTAGCCGCTGATTTATTTATTCGTCTGCACCGTAAGGTACTGCTCACCCCAGCAGGTGAATACTTTGTTATTGAATCGCGTAAATTGCTTAAGCAAATGGCTCATATGACGTTTCAAACCCAGCGCGTTGCTAATGGTTGGAATCAAAGCGTGTCCCTCGCATTGGATAACGTGGTCCATGAAGGCCGGATCAATACCATGGTTGGTGACTTTTATCATGCCTTTCCGGATGTAGAGCTACTATTGACCATGGAAGTCTATAACGGTGTTTGGGATGCCTTGGTTGATTCTCGTGCCGACATAGCCATTGGGGCGACAGCCACGATCCCAGTGAGTGGTGGATTTGATTACCGCGGTATGGGGGAACTCAAATGGACATTTGTGATCAGCCCTAATCACCCATTGGCGCATGCCCCCCAACCAATAAGTAACGAAGCGCTGGCGAAATACCCTGTTATTTGTTTAGAAGATACCGCTCGAAAACTGCCCAAGCGCACCACATGGCTACTGGATAACCAACGCCGCTTGGTTGTTCCTAACTGGCATAGCGCAACACAACTACTCAAAGGCGGTTTAGGCATTGCCATCATGCCTGCACACATGGCAAATAAATTATTAATGACAGGTGAGTTAATAGAAAGAGAAATTATCACCAGTCTACCGGTCAGTGACTGTTGCCTAGCTTGGAATACCAAACGCATGAGCCCGGCGGTTGAATGGTTACTAGACTATTTGGGCGATAGTGAACAACTACATCAACAATGGTTAGAATAATAACTGTTATGCTTGCCATTGATATTCTATAATTAAGTCTATTAATTGTATTTAAAAGGATTTATATTTCCAATGGCAACTCGAATTTCAAATTTACGTCAACGCTTCGCGCGTGCACCGCGCTATCAACGCCTCTGCAGTTATGTGCTCATTGCCTATTTAGTCTATGCCATGTTATTAGGCCTACTTGTGCCTTACCTATTTAAAAACATCGCACCTAAAAAAGCCAGCGCCTTAGTAAATCGGCCAGTGTTGCTTCAAGATGTATCCATTAATCCTTTTACCCTCAAATTTGAAATTAAAGGTTTTGAGATCCAGACTCATGCCCAACAAGAGTTCATCAGCCTTGGCCGTGTAACATTGCAAGCCAATCTCTGGAAAAGCTTGTTCAATGGCAGCATCAATCTTGAAACAGTAGAGATCGATGAAGCCGTTGTTAATATAGAAAGACTAGATCAAGTCCGATACAGCTTTTCCGATATCCCAGAATACATGGAAGAACAAGCAAAGCGCTTTGTAGCACTAGAGGCCATCGCAGAAGAAACAGATGAAGGCAGCGACTTGCCGCATATGCAAATTGCTAATATCAGCATATCGAATACTGCGTTCAACTTTAAAGATCAGCCAACTGGCACTGAACTAGACTACCCAGCAATCAATTTTGCCCTAACACAATTCAACAGCCTAGCGATGTTGAAGAATAAAAACTCGGCCAACGCCTCAGAGCCGAGTTACAACAGTTATGATTTAAATATTGAAGGTGCAGATGAAAGTGCAGTAGCAACAACAGGTCGATTCCAGTTAACGCCATTAGAAGCACAAGGTGACCTTGCACTTAAACACATTAAACTATCGACTTTCTGGCCATTTATTGCAAACGAAATCAGTGCGCAGTTAGAATCTGGCGTTGTTAATGTAGCAACCAATTACCGCTTTATTAGCGATACAACTCCAGATGAAGCTACCACTACGCCACAATTATTGACTGACGCGGGTGAATTTTCGTTACGTTCACTGACATTTACCGCTGCAGATCACGAGCTTATTAACTTGCCCTTGTTAACTGCGGCTGGCATAGCGCTAGATTTGCAAGAGCAAGAAGTGGGAATAGATAATATCAGTACCGACGGTATGCAACTCCATGCCAGCGTTAATACCGGCGAAGTCGATTTAGCCGCGTTATTTACGCCAAAATCACTGCTTAACACGCAGCCACCTAGTGTCGTTGCCACTGAAACTGAAACGGCAACCCCAGAAAACGATACAGTTGTAGAGTCGGTAGTTGATGTAATCGAGACAGTATCTGAAATAGAGGTTGAAACCGTCGTAGAACAAGTCGCCGCTATTGAAGCCAGATCTGACGCACGAGTATGGGTACTTAACCTTGGGGAATTTAATTTAACCAATTATGATATCAACATCATCGAATCGTGGATAACTAAAGCAACAAAATGGCGTATCTCACCACTGAACTTCAGCACCAAGGCGGTATCGAGTAGCTATGATAAGCCTATCGATTATGAACTTTCGCTAAGTATTAATGATAACGGCAGTTTTTCGTCACAGGGCAGCGTAGATATTAAACAGCAATCTCTAGATGCTCACATCAGCCTAGAGAAACTGAATTTGATTCAATTTCAGCCTTATATTAGCTCTTACCTGAATATCATCATGAAAAGTGGCTATTTCACCACCAAAGGCGACCTTTATGCAGACAGTAAAGGTACTGCCCGTTTCAAGGGTGAAGTTCAACTTGAAAAACTAGCTATTAATGACAAGAAACTTAATAAACCACTGCTTAAGTGGCAAGATTTTACCATCAATAGCCTTGCTCTCGATCAACAGGCAAATAGTTTACTCATCGACCACATCAAATTTACCCAACCTTATGCACAAGTTATCGTGGCAGAAGACAAAAGTTCCAACGTATCTGACTTAGTTATAGCGCAGCAGTCCGCTGATAACACCACCGCGGCAGTGGCTACAACAGCAGAAACAACCCCAGCGCCAGTAACTGAAAACCCAATGCTGATCGAAGTAAACAAAATAAGCCTAATAGAAGGTAAAGTTGATTATACCGATAACGTATTAAAACCAAATTTTGATGCCACGGTAACTAAATTGAACGGTCACGTGGGTAAAATATCATCAACCACCACCAAGACCGCTGAACTTAATATCACCGGTATCGTTAATAAGTATGCCCCCATCACATTACAGGGAACGGTGAATCCACTCATCCCAGAGCCTTTTGTCGATATTGAATTTGTCTTTAATAACTTTGAATTACCATCAATGACCCCCTACTCTGGCACCTATGCTGGTTTAGATATTGATGAAGGTCAGTTATCTCTCGCTCTTAAATACAAGCTAGAGAACAATCAGCTAGAGGGCAGTAACCATATCTTTATTGACCAACTAGATATGAATGATACCGCAGACAGTGATGCTGGTAGTATGTTACCTATCACACTTGCTATTCCGTTACTCAAAGATAGCAGCGGCGCGATTGATTTAGGTGTTAACGTATCCGGTAATATTGATGACCCAAGTTTTAATGTCGGAGAACTGGTATTAAAATCATTAAGCAACATTATTCTTAAAGCGGCTACCTCGCCATTTACATTATTGGCAAGTCTTGTTGATACAACCGCAGACCTAGATAAAGTAAGTTTCGCAAATGGCTCCGCAATACTTACTGAAGCAGAGCAAACCAAACTAGACTCATTAGCGGAAGCATTAACACAGCGTCCAGAAATCAAGCTGAACATAAAAGGCAGTTATGATGCAAACGAGGATAAACAATCGCTGCAAAATCTGGTAGTAAATAACAAACTTAGTCAATCAACAGGCCGCGTCATAAAACCCGGAACGGACGTAACTGACCTTGCAGCAGCGATGAGTTCGGATATGACCAATGCACTCGTTGACTTATATGAGTTAGAAACCAAAGGTAAAGCGGATGCGTTACGTATTGCTATTGCAGCGCAACAACCCGCATTAGCTAAACCAGAATTGGAACAAGTGTGGCTGACTAGTTTATATACTGAAACGAGTAAGCTGCAAACGGTCACCGACAAGCAGTTAAGACGATTGGCAAAATCACGTGCTAACGCCATTAAAACCCACTTACGTGACGTAAGTAAGGTCGAATCTGGGCGTATATTTGTATTAAGCCATCAAACCAATGTACCTTCAGAAAGTACTCAAACGACACTAAAGCTTGTTGTTAAGTGATTATTAGACAAGGTTTAAAGTCATAATAAAAATATGACCCGAATTCAATTTTCTATTCCGTTTAGAAAATATAACTATGAGTTCGGGTCTTGTTTGTTTTTCTATTTCCCTTGCCTAGCCAATTTATCTCTCGTTTTCTATCCATATTGCCTATCTAGATCAATTCTCATTCCATAGCAAAAGCTTAGTTAATATATCTATATTTTCAACAGCGCCCCAGATTTTGTATCTTAAAATAGACTTTAAACCACATAAATATACAAAACCAAGATCATGGATTATGCTTAAATAAGTTTGAATAAAAATAACACCCATTAGCATATCAAGCTGTATACCATCTTACTGATGAATAAACTTCAGAGGCTGTAATTGGGAGGTACTATGCTGGGAGGTAACTATGCTGGAAGGTAATTTCATTACGCTAAAATCAGAATTATTAATCAGACATCTTCAGCAATTTACGAGCAATAAACTCAGTTACAAAGTGCTTACAGATTATATTTGGGAAATACTCAATGACTGGCAACGTTTAAACGTCGTAGATAACAAAATAGTAAGTCAGCGAGAACAAGTGTTCTGGTACTTGGTTTTTGAGCTGCAAATTCAAGATGAAATAACCCTGTTATATGATACAGAGCTAAATTCTAAGTTAGAACATTGCATACTCTTTCTGCAAGGCCAGCTTGATATGCCTGACGACTGTATCGGCGTCAGGCCCAATTAGCCCCATAATCACGGCAATAACCCGCGGAACAGCGATATTTACGCGTATTTCTGCGCCGTTAATGCCGCAAGCCTAACAATCACCTTGACTGATTTTTCCATTCCTTCCACGGTAATGAATTCATGGATACCATGGAAATTATAACCACCGGTGAATATGTTTGGACATGGCAGTCCCATAAATGACAACCTCGCGCCATCAGTACCGCCACGAATCGGTTTAATATCCGGCTGTACATCGCACTCAATCATTGCTTGTTTTGCGATGTCGATAATATGTGCATGCGGCTCAACCATTTCACGCATATTGTTATAGCTGTCGCTTATTGCCAATTCAACCCGCTCACAACCAAGCTCAATATTAAATTCTTTGACTTTTTGCTGCATAAACGCTTTGCGCTGCGCTAATCCCGTTTGCTCAAAGTCTCGAATAATATAATTTAATGTCGTTTTAGCAACGCTGGTTTGCATTGAGTTAAGATGATAAAAACCCTCATAACCCTCTGTGCGTTCAGGTGTTTCATTTGCTGGCATCAGCGCTTGAAATTGAGCGGCAATGCCCATGCTATTAACCATTTTGCCTTTTGCCGAACCAGGGTGCACGTTAACACCATGACAAACCACATTTGCTGCGCTGGCATTAAAATTTTCAAACTCTAATTCGCCAACAGGCCCACCATCAATGGTATACGCCCACTGTGCGTTAAAACTAGCAACGTCAAACAAGTCAGCACCACGCCCAATCTCTTCATCGGGTGTAAAGCCAATACAAATATCGCCATGCTTAATATCAGGATTAGCTTTAAGATAGCTAATCGCCGTTATAATTTCAGCAATGCCGGCTTTATTGTCCGCACCTAATAAGGTTGAACCATCAGTGGTAATAAGCGTATCACCGTGCAATTGATTTAGTTCTGGGTACATAGCAGGCGATAGCACTTCACCATGGCCTAAACTAATATCACCACCTTGATAGTTTTTAATAATTTGTGGCTTAACATCCTTGCCCGATGCATCTGGTGCGGTATCCATATGCGCAATAAATCCGATAGCTGGAATTGATGTGCTAGTATTACTTGGTAGTCTTGCTGTTAAGTAACCATTATCATCAAGCTTTACATCATCTAATTGTAATGCGGTTAACTCTTGCTGTAATTGCAGTGCCAATATACCTTGCCCTTTGGTACTTGGACAGCAGCCTAGGGTATGATCGGACTGTGTATCAAAGCTAACATAACGTAAAAAGCGTTCAACCAATGTAGTCATAATAAAACCTTTATAAAGTAAGCGTTTATGATATGGGGCTATTATGCATAATTTTATATGATGATACGTTGTTCTTAATCATAAATAGGTTTTACATTTGGACAATTAGGATTTACAAGCATAAGGAGCTACTCTCAACCAACCTTAACGAAGAGGTTTAAAATGCGGTATACAAGTTTTCAATGGCAAATTTTATTTCGTTACTGTCTTTTATTTATTTTTTTCTCGGTGTTTTCCACCTCAATATTATTGCTTAGTTTTACTCATGATTGGCGAAATATATTTGATCTAAAAATACAAATTTCGGCGATTAAACTTGCACTTATCGCTGTGATTTATGTCGCTTTCCCCTATTTAATTCTGCGTTTTATGTATTACTTCTACCAACTCGTTGCGCATGGTAGGAAAGCAGGTATCTCATTATTTTGCTATCAAACCCTATTTAACCCCATCAATTTTTTATTCCGCCCCAGTTTGCTCACCCAAGATGGCCTAACAAGTCGCCGTCGGTGCATTGTGTCACTCTTGCTACTTATTTGTTTATACGGATCTATTTTTGCAGTGAGTGCAGAACTGGCCTAACAAAGTAAACGCACCCTTTTAGAGATTACACACTATTTATTACTTAAAACTTCCATTTTCAACATGACCGCTATATCATATTGCGCAATAGCTTAGTTAAAATTAACTATAGTACTTAAAAGACAACAAGTTAGTGAATTATCATTTGTTTAACCACCAAATTTATAATCAATTAATAGGGAACTGTTATGTTAGGTACTGCCAACAGCAAAAGCGCAACACGTGTATTACTATTAGGCTCAGGTGAACTGGGTAAAGAAGTCGCGATTGAGTTTCAACGCTTAGGTGTCGAAGTCATTGCAGTGGATCGTTATGACAACGCACCAGCAATGCAAATTGCACATCGTAGCCATACGATTAACATGTTAGATGGCGCTGCATTAAGACGCGTTATTGAACTTGAACAACCCCACTATGTTATCCCTGAAATCGAAGCTATTGCGACAGATACCCTGCTTGAACTAGAGCAAGAAGGTGTCAACATCGTGCCTACTGCACGCGCAACCAAGCTCACCATGGATCGCGAAGGTATTCGATTACTTGCCGCTGAAACCCTGCAACTACCGACTTCACCTTATATCTTCACCGATAATAAAACAGAATATCTCGCTGCAGTCGCAGAAATTGGTATTCCGTGCGTGATCAAGCCAGTGATGAGTTCATCAGGTAAAGGTCAAAGTATTATTCGTGATGAAGATGACATTGAGCAAGCTTGGCAATACGCGCAAGAAGGCGGCCGCGCAGGTGCTGGTCGCATCATTATTGAAGGTTTTGTAAAGTTTGATTTCGAGATTACCCTACTGACTATTAATGCTGTAGACGGCATCCATTTCTGCGATCCTATCGGCCATCGCCAGCAAGATGGTGACTACCGTGAATCATGGCAACCACAAGTAATGTGTGATGAAGTACTGGCCAAAGCCCAGCAAATATCGGCGGCTGTAGTCAAAGAATTAGGCGGTTATGGTCTATTCGGTGTCGAACTCTTCATTCGTGGTAATGAAGTATTCTTTAGTGAAGTTTCACCGCGTCCACATGACACTGGCATGGTGACATTAATTTCACAAGACTTGTCTGAATTTGCCTTGCATGTGCGTGCAGTATTAGGTTTACCTATCACCAAAATAGAACAGTATGGTCCGTCGGCCTCTGCGGTTATTCTAGCAGAAGGACATTCGACTAATATTGGTTTTAGCCAATTAGCACCAGCTTTAGCGTCAGTAGCTGGAAGCCAAATCCGTCTATTCGGCAAGCCTGAAATTGCAGGTCAGCGTCGCTTAGGAGTGGCACTGGCGCGTGGTATTAACACCATTGATGCGATTGATAAAGCCAAGAAAGTAGCGAACACTGTTGAAGTCACATTTGATTAAACACCTTTGCTAACAGGCTAAACCGCTAAATAAAATGTAAACGTAAAAAGGCTAACAGATTAATCTGTTAGCCTTTTTTAGTATCTAATAAGGTTGTTTTATAAGCTTAAAATCACACCGGCAATTGCGGCACTCATCAAGTTAGCTAGCACACCGGCGAAAATAGCGCGGAAACCATGCTTAGCGATGAATTGACGACGCTCTGGGATCATGCTGCCTAAACCACCAATTAAGATAGCCATAGTACTGATGTTAGCAAAACCACATAACGCAAAGGTAATAATCGCTTGAGAATGTTCACTTAACTGATCTTTAACTTCCATCAACTGAATGAAGGCAACAAATTCATTGACGACAATCTTATTACCAATTAAAGAACCAGCAACAATCGCTTCATTCCATGGCACACCAATAATCCAAGCTACCGGAGCAAAAACATAACCTAAAATAACTTCAAAACTGAGCGTCACATCAAACCAATTACCAATGCCGCCTAGCATACCGTTAAGTAACGCTATCACACCAACAAAGGCTAGTAACGTCGCGCCAATAGCTGTTGCAATGCTTAAACCAGCCATTGCGCCGTCAGCTAACGCTTCGACAACGTTTGTTGCACGCGGTAATTCAACTTTGGTGATTTCATCAGCAACAATTTCATCTTTCGACGGTGGGAACAACAATTTCGCCATTAACAAACCAGCAGGTGCCGACATAAATGACGCAGCAACTAAAAACTTAATTTCAACACCAATCATGGCGTAACCCACTAAGGTGCCACCAGCAACCGAAGCAAGACCACAAGTCATCACTGCAAAGAACTGTGAATCGCTCATGCCTTTCAAATACGGCTTAACCACTAGCGGTGCTTCAACCATACCCACGAAGATGTTTGCTGTTGCCGATAAAGACTCTGCACGGCCCGTACCTAATAATTTTTGCAAGCCACCACCAACAACATTAATCACCTTAGGCATAATACCCAAGTGATAAAGTGCTGAAATAAGCGCCGAGAAAAACACAATAATACCCAAAACGTTAATGGCAAATACAAAAGTGCCGTCCACTAAACTGCCAAATAAGAACGAGATACCTTCCTGACCATAATCAATTACGCTTGATACCCCAGCGCTAAAGCCATTTAAAGCATCTTTGCCCGCTGGAAAATATAACACTAAAAATGCAAAACAAATTTGCAATAGGAATGCTAACGAGACAGTTCTTAAGGGAATATTTCTGCGATCTTTAGAAAAAAGATACGCAGTGAATAGGATCACTATTATGCCTAAAATAGATATCATGGAACAAACCTGTGTAATGATGAAAACAATAAAGGCGCATATTGTAATCGGTGCTGTTTTTTCATCAAGTTCAGTAAGTTAACTGCATGTTACAAAGCAATAAGGCCGGATCGTAGATGGTTGTAATCTGTTGTTTTATAAAAGTTATACGCAATTATCAATGTCATTATTTCCATATGGAAAAGATATTTCCACATGGAAAGATAAGTTATCAATATCAGATTTTAATTTGTGCTTTTAATTGGCGGTCCCAGTATGAAGGTTGACCAATATATTCTTTAAAAAACGTAATTGCAGCAGTGATCTTTTTCGGTAAGTGTTTACGGGTCGGATAAACAGCATAAAATTGCATCACCTGACTCGCCCGCCACTCTGGTAATAACTGTATTAACTTACCCGTCTTAAATTCATCAGTTAATAAGTATGTCGCTAAATAGGCAATGCCCCAACCAGAGATTGCCGCATCACGAATGGCTTCGGCTAAATCGACACGGTAATTACCATTGACGTTAACGCATAACTCTTCAGAGGCCTGTTTAAATGGCCACAGGGCATAATTACGCTCACGGCTTTGATAGATTAAACAGTTATGATGTTCAAGGTCTAACGGGTGTTTAGGCGCAGCATGGTGCATTAAATATTCCGGCGATGCCGCCACCACAAACCGTGTCGTCGCTAAACGTTGCGCGACATAACCTTCTGATATATCTTCAATGTTAGTTAACCATAAGTCGAAACCTTCATCGATCATATTGGCTTTATAATCAAACAAACTGACTTCAACCTGCAGCTCGGGATGTAGTTTACGAAACTGCTCAATCGCTGGAATAATATGGAGCGTGCCAAATGATTGCGAAATACCGAGGCGTAAAACCCCCGACACTCCGTCTTGCAAATTAGTCATCATCACATCTGCATCTTGGACATGGCTGACAACCTCAGCGCAGTAGCTGGCAAACTGCTTACCCGCCTCTGTAAGGGTAAAACTTCGCGTAGAACGCTGCACAAGTTTGACATTCAAGTCGGCTTCTAAGCATTTTAGTTGTTTACTGACGTGAGAAACAGACACAGCTAAACTGAGCGCGGCCGAGGTAAAATTACCTGTTTGCACTAGACTGTGAAAGAGTACCATTTGGCTGGCGCGATCTTGTATCAAATGAAAAGTACCTAGTTACGTCCAATCCATGTGACTACGCAATAAAGAAGAATAAACATTAAATTTATGTATTAGCTGCATTCAGTGTATACAAAAATCAATAGTCTATAAAGTAGTAAGTGTTATAAGCACCACCACTTATTTATGTCCGGCTTATGGCTTCGCTTTATGATTAACAATTGCACGCATATAACTGCGGATATTGGCATTACCGGCAAGTGCGCAACTACACAACATCGCAACCAGGGTAATTTTGCGCTGACAGTTAAACGAAGTCTTACTAGACATAACATTCCTTTGTAAAAAACAACAAAACCTATTAAAACATGGGTATAAGTGATGTGAGTTGATGTTCCGATGATTATTATCAACTATTATATACGCCAATTATAAGATAATATGCTAGACATCACCCTACAGAGAATTTTAACATGGAAAAGATTTGGTTAAAAAAATACCCTAGCGATGTACCAGAGTTCATTGATATATCACAATATGAAAGCATTTTAGATATTGTCGAACAAAGTTGTGAGAAGCACGCTGACTCAATCGCGTTTTTAAACATGGGTGCGACACTCACCTTCCGCCAACTTGAAGCGCAAAGTCGTGCTTTTGCGGCTTATTTACAACACGATCTAAAGATGCAACCCGGTGATCGTTGCGCAATTATGATGCCCAATTTATTACAGTATCCGATTGCGCTATTTGGGATACTTCGAGCAGGGCTTATTGCCGTCAATGTAAATCCGCTTTATACCCAACGAGAATTACAGCATCAACTGAGCGATTCAGGCGCAAAGATGATTGTAGCCATTAGCAACTTTGGCGCCAACCTCGAAAAAGTATTACCGCAAACCAGTATTGAACATGTGATCATGACTAATATCGGCGATCTATTACCACAACCTAAACGTACCTTAGTTAACTTCGCCATTAAATACGTGAAAAAAATGATCCCCGATTTTCATATTGCCCATGCGATCTCAATACGCAAGGCATTATCGGCAGGCCGCAAGTTATCTTATGACCGTCCACAATGTAAACCTGAAGACATTGCTTACCTGCAATATACCGGTGGTACAACCGGTGTCGCCAAAGGGGCAATGCTAACCCATCGCAATATTGTCGCTAACGTATTACAAGTTTACGGACAATTCTCGCCGCGGACCTTATTGTCAGAAGATCATGTAGTGACCCCGTTACCGCTTTATCATATCTTTGCTAACTCAGTAAGTCTGATGTTTATTATGATGATCGGGGGGCGTAATTTATTAATCACCAACCCAAGAGATATGGATAGCTTCGTCAAAGAACTAAAAGACTACCCTTTCACTATCTTTTTCGGTTTAAACACCTTGTTTAGCGGTATGTTAAAAAATGAAAAATTCCGCGCATTAGATTTCAGCCACGCTCGCTTTACCATCGCGGGCGGTATGTCGACTCAAGAAGACATCGCCAAAGAATGGCAAAAAGTCACAGGTATGCCCGTTGTAGAAGGTTATGGATTAACAGAATGTTCACCCGTTGTGTGCAGTGGTATCCACACTCAGCAACAATACACTGCAGGTATTGGCGTGCCACTACCCTCAACTGAAATGCGTGTTATTAATGATGAAAAACAAGCATTAGGCATAGATGAAGTAGGTGAATTACAAGTCCGCGGTCCACAGGTGATGAGCGGATATTGGCAACAAGCACAAGCAACCGCTGAATCAATTGATGCTGACGGCTGGTTCTCGACGGGTGATATGGCGCGTATGGATAAAGATGGTTGCTTCTTTATCGTTGATCGCAAGAAAGATATGATGTTAGTTTCTGGCTTTAATGTTTACTCTGTCGAAATTGAAGAAATACTGCTATTACATCCCGACATTGAAGAAGCCGCCGCAATCGGTATTCCACATCACGTCACAGGCGAAGAAATCAAAGTATTCGTCTGCAGTAGCAATAAAGCCCTAACGCGCAAGGATATACAAACTCACTGTCGTCGTTATTTAACCGCTTATAAAGTGCCACGCAATATCGAATTTCGCGATACGCTTCCAAAGAGTCCGGTAGGCAAAGTGCTTAAACGTGAGCTTATAACACCTGCACCAGAAGATCACAGCAAAGACTAGCATGATTAGCTAAAACAGCTGGAAAGCACTACTGCTAATGCGGTAGTGCTTGCTGCAGTGTTACCGTGATGATGACCCGTCAGTTAAAAACCATCGAGAATTTCATTTAACTTATCGAGAAAAATGGGCTGCTTAAGAATTTCAGCATGCTGAGCTTCAAAGCCATGAATTTGACTCGCTTCCCGCTGTAGTGACTGTGACAACTGGCTATTGAGTGGCACAACACCATCGCCATCTTCCCCAGGCAGATAAGAAAACACCAAATGGTACGGTATTGAATCTGGCCAAGCCCAACTATGCACACGTTTTACGTACGCACTGTCTCGCGCAACATCGACCCAAGCCTGGATCACGATAGGTGAATTTTTGACACCGCTTGCAGCACTTTCCATGCCATATAACGGGCTATTAATCGTCACCATAAATTTTAAAGCATACGGTGATTCAGATAACTGCTGCTTCATCACATAAGAGCGAATCATCAAGCCACCCATGCTATGAGCTATTATCCCCAGTTGTTTAAACTGGTATTTATGAGACAACTGTTGCAGCGCCTCCAACATATAATCACTGATTAAATCTAAATTGGCACCACTGGGATAATAAAGTACCCAAGGCTGGTATTTGTGGTGGTCAATACTGGTGACTATCTCGGCAAATTCAGCACTCGTCCCGCCCATACCATGGACTAAAAGCAGTGGTATTTTATTCTTATCATACTCTTGCAACAGCAATAAACCACCGCCCACTTGCTCGACAAAATCAAGCGGCCGCCATAAACCCATAGATGCGACATCACGCCCAAACATAGCATCGTCTAGGGAAACAACACGGCCTATATTTTCGGTATGCTTGCCCAACTGCGCCATAACATCGCTGCGGACTGGTAAAGTAATCGGTCCTTGGATGACTAACAGCGGCACTTCAACTTCTTCATCAGCTTCAATGACCACGCTTGCTGGCTCAATTTCAGTCTGTCCGTAATAGGTTGCCCAGTGACCAGCCAAATACTCACCATCAGCATCGCTATCAATAAAGGTCGCCATACTATAAGTTCCAGGTAATACCGCGAATAAATAGCGTCCGTTTGGCTGCAGTGTATTCTTATCAATCAGTTTGATAACGCCATTGTCACGGCTATACAATTGCACATAAATGGGATCACTTACCTCACCTTGTACAACAACTTCACCGCTAATCATGCCAGTGGAAGCAAGCGCATTTGACTGCCGGTTAATCTCTTGCAAGCTACATGCTGGCAATGTCAGTACAGTCCATATTAACGCTAGCCAGAATAGCAATTGCGGATTTTTGATACACTTTAGTGATAATACATGCGAGAGTGGCCATCTGCGAAACACTGCAACATCGCGTGTAGCTTGGGCTTTTTGCGTCAGAATATCTTGATTCATAAGGATCGCGTCTTAATGGCGTTAACTTTTCAACATCAATAAAACATAGGTAAATCTCCAGCATTTTACCAATATTATGCGGAATTAAGAACGCGGCGAAAAACAGCTGACTATAGTTTGTGAGGCTCTAACGCAAGGGTATTTTCAACCCGATCTCTTCCCTGCTCTTTCGCTTGATAAAGTAAATCATCAACGCGTTTAAACAATTGAGCGATAGGTTCACCTGCAATGTATTGTGTGACCCCGATACTGGCAGTAAATGTGATCTCTTGCTGTTCATCTGTCATCACTGACGATTTACGGATCACATCAGCAATACGTAACCCAACATGAGTTGCTTGATCTAACTCCAAATGTGGCATCACGACCATAAATTCTTCGCCGCCAAAACGAGCGATCACGTCGGGATTTCTTAACTCGTGCTTTAGCAATGAAGATACTTTAACTAAAACTTGATCGCCAACCAGGTGGCCGTAAGTATCATTAACACGTTTAAAAAAGTCTAAATCACACATCATCACACTAAATGATTTTTGCACCCGTTTACTGTTTTTTGATATATCTTCGACTTGGCGCATCAATACTCGACGATTGATCAATCCAGTTAATGAATCGATAGTAGATTCGCGATAAAGTTTCATCAGCATCACCATCTGTCCCAATTGTAGCCATAAGCTAATCCCACCAAACAACACGAACAACCATAGTTTGTCGATAACTGCAGCGTAGTTTCCTGCGTATTGAATATACTCAAGTATTGCTAATGGTAATGAAATGACGCTTAAAAGGGCTACGCCCTCAGCGATAGTCAACGGAAACAGGCCGAGCATTGCAACAATTAAGTACGGTGTCAGGGTAAAGCTCAACGGTATATTTCTATAGGCCATGGTTTGAGTCAACGATAGCTCCGTGGCCGTATAAAATAACACCGGAAATAAAAATGAGAGTGCTAATACCAATCGAGTCATATTAACAGTGCTGACACGTCGAATAAGTTGGTATAACCCAATAAGAGCGCAAGAAAGTATTAAGCGATTAATTAATAATAATTGCGCCTGCACGTTTTCAAAGACAATAAAATCAAGTAGAGATGATACTGGTACGGTAATAGCAAAAAATAAGCAGATTAATTTAAGCCGTTCGACAATATATTGGTTACGCGTTTGAATAAAGTCTTTTGAATGATGATTTGTTGAAACGACGTCTCCAACAGTGCTGTGTCTTGCAAAGAATGACTTATTTGAATTGAGCACTGCTCGTGACTTATTTACATGCTGACGACGATCATAACTTCCTACGTACGATGAGTTGGGCATTACTTCTTCCTTGGTATTACAAAGCAATTATCTGCCGCAATAATAAATCCAATATCAATTTATAGCTTTGATCTATTGCAATAAACGCTGTAGTGCTGCAGTGAACAGCTAGCCAATTACATTGATGATTGGTGATAAACCATCGAATAAGGTGCCGACGGCTCGACACCTGTGCTTATATATTGAGATGATGACCTAGGCGTCATGGCTTGACATTATCCATAACTTTGCCAGCTCAAGCTCACTATATTTGAACGCCTTGATCTCCGCCGATACAAAATGACTTGCTAAGTGTTCGGCCAAAGAGCCAAGCGCAGAGTTTGTAACAAGGGCTATACACTTTATTTTTTTATGATGATCTTTTACAAAAGACAAATGTGAGAGCAGCCCTGCAAAAGATTCCCAGCCAGGAAAGGATTCCGTGGAAATTATTAGCCCGTTTAATTTATCATGCAATTCAATATAAGGGTCAATGGCATTGGTCGCACTTTTGAAATCAGCTTCGGAAAGTTTCTCGTCAGGCGAGAAAATAGCGATTCCATTTTTTTCATCAATTAGAATATTTAGCATACATTTACCTCGGGGTTATTCACCTAGACATAATGGCTCCACGCGGGTTGCTAGCCTCCAACTTCGCGGGTTAGTTTTTAAAACCAGAGCCATAATATATTTATAACAACATATTTATAGAAACTAGCATGAGTAAACATAACATAGTTTTTATTGGCAGGAAGAACAAGGCAAAACCAGTGCTGGAATTCTCGTGCAGTACGGAGTAGATGGCAGACTATTACGTTAATGGCGAACAAAACTGAAATGTTGATGTCTCACACCGCGATGAATGATTAAAGATATTAAAAGACAGGTAAAAAATATGACACATTACTTAAAAAAAAGCGGTAGTAAAATAACATGAAAAAGTTAAGCGTTATAGTTACAATTTTAGTCCTTGCTATGCTGACAGGTTGCTCCTCGACATTGACAACCGGGTCAGCTAAAACCATAGCGTACTCAAAATCTCACGATCTTGTTGGTGAAGCATCCTGGTATGGCAATAAATATCATGGCAAGCGTACTGCCAGTGGAGAGAAATACAATATGAGAGCCTACACTGCAGCACATAAAACACTGCCATTTGGTACCATAGTTAGGGTGACAAATACCGCTAACAATAAGTCTGTCGATGTCAAAATTAATGATAGAGGACCATTTGTTAGAGGCCGAATTATAGACCTGTCTCAAAAAGCATTTGAACAAATAGGCAGTACCCATAAAGGCGTCGTTCCGGTCAGAATAGACATTCTGGATGATAGTAAGACCTTTAGATACAAACACTAAAAGGCAGGTGTCTGTGGCGAGACACCTTTTCTATTGCCTATCGCTATTCTTCTACGCCTTACCCCGCTAATGGTTATCCTTGGCCTAATTAGAATGCTTCATCGTCAGTATAAACAGTCACGACAAGCTCATCATCCGCACTTTCAGCAACTAAAAAATTGATAGGTTTACAACATACTTGGCAATCTTCAATATATTGCTGACCCAAGTCGGCTGGATCAATGAGGACTTCCTGTGTCTCGCCACAGTAAGGGCATGCTATCGATGTCTCGGTTAATTGATTCAATGTTTACAACTCCCTTAGTGAAAGGTATAAAATCCAGCTCAACGGCGGAAATCACGCTTCACAGCATAACGAAGGATGCTGCGAAGTGATCCGATATAGCTTGTTATTTTTGCTGTACTTCGTTTTCCTCTGCTCTATTGAGACATCGTCCTCTCGGTTCGTTGCCTTCATGAAGCACGATATCTGTATGCAGAAATTCAGCTGCTTCCGCTGACTCTCTGACTTTTTTAGCGCTACGCGTTAGCATTTCGGCTTCAAACGCAGTTAACACGCTTTTTCTCACGCCTGCTTCTCGCCATTTAGACAAAGGTCTACATTCTTTGGTAATTCCCCTCGCCAGCGCCAATGCATCCAACAACGCTTGGTTCGCGCCCTGGCCTTTGAATGGACTCATAGGGTGAGCAGCATCGCCGATCAGGGTTGCGTTAGTGCCTTTCTCTAACAATTCAGGCTTGAGTAGCGCTCGGTCATACACAGGATAACCAGAAACCTGAGCTTCCTGCGTCGCTGCTAAGATCTGCGGAATCGGCTCGTGCCACTGACAGCGACGAAACGCTTCTTGTTTGAGGGCTTTTGTGCCTTGTGCACTCAACGCCTTGGCTTCTTCTTCTGGCATTGGAAAGCTAAGCTGCCACATTACCGAGTCCCCGTCATAAGGCATAATATAGATCCGTTCATGGCCGTTGGCAGTTTGGAATACCGTGGCGGAGTCGAGCAAAGCAGGATCAAGACCGTCAAGATCGGCCAAAGGACAAATCCCTAAGATCACAATACAGCCTAAATAATTTAATGGCGAAGCGTCATCACCCACCAATAATTTTCGCACCGAACTACGAATGCCATCCGCGCCAACGACAAGATCGGCATGGGCGTGTTTTAGCTCACCATCAACTTGGAAGCTTAAATCGACACCTTCACCCGCAGATTGTTTAAAGTCGACCAACTGATGATCCCACTGCACCGCATCATGTCCACCGAGTTGCTCAAGCAAAGCTAAACGTAACGACTGCCTCGCGATATGCACATTAGTGCGCTTGGGTAACTTTCTCTCGTCTGACGGTAGCCACTTTCTGATCCCCCATTCACCAAGTACTTTACCTTCGGTGGTATGCACCACATGTCGAGTTGAAATCACGCCGTTCTCTAACGATAAAATGCCCAATCCCTCGATCGCGCGACTGGCTTGTTGCAGCGTAAGTCCATAACCTTGAGATCGTGCATCGAAGCCGCTATCGCGTTCATAAAGGGTAAAGGGGATACCACGGTGCAAGCAAGCAACAGCGAGAGCTACGCCACCGATGCCACCGCCAATGATCGCAAGGTGTGGGTAGTTTTCTTTATCTGGCTCTTTGTCAGAGAAATGCTGGATAACAGAACGGATCAGGCCAGAGCCTTTGCAATTAGAGCATGCATCAAGATGAGGCTTAGGGCGAACAGGCGCTTCTCCTTCGCAGTTCGATTTTTCGAACAACTCTAACTCACGCTGGTAGCGGAGTCTTACTTTCTTGCGGAGCCTTTTAGCTACTTTTCCGCCCCCCTGACATTCAGAACAAATATTCCAGTGATTCTCTTCAGTTTTCAACTTTTCTACCCGCCCTGTATTTAACCCGCGATTGGTTACACTTCAATAAGAAAACTTTCAGCTGTTAAAACTCATATTGAGGCTGATATTTAGGCTGAAAGTTAAGCGGTGATTATAACCTTCATTACGGTCTATGACTGCTTAACTGGAGAAAACTCAATTTTTTCTACATACCGCCTGCATTTAAGGCGGTTTTATGATGAGGCGTGAGCGAAGAGTAACCATCACAAGCTTACTGTCGCTGTTATCGCAGTGAAATTCCCGACAAATATGGATGCAGGAAGACCACCACCGTAAACACAGCTACCCCTGCGACAATGCATATGGCATCTTGAACCCCAGTTGCACGGCTAGGTTTAACCCACTCGCCTTCTCGTTTACTAATTAACACCATTTCAATAATAGCCCATGCCCCAAGCCCCCCAAACAGCAACACTGAGCGAGAATCGCCATTCACCAATAAGTGAGCCAAAGCCCAAATAACAACACTAGATAACTGTGGGTGACGAATTACCTGCTTTATTCTTGTTGGTAGCCTAGCAGCGACAAAAAGAACAAACGCAATCGCCAGCAATAATACCGACAGTGGTCTCACAAAGTCAGGCAGCGCATACAAGAAAGTCGGTACCGAACTGCGCCACCCTGTAACAATAAGCACTAAAGATAAAATGATGAGAAGCGAGAACACAACCATATATATTGGCTGACCAAAACGACTAACGAATGAAACTTTCCCCGACACAGCAACGGAAGGGAAAAAGTGAACAACAGACCAAAGAATTAGTCCAAAAATCAGATAGATCATAAGGAATCCTTGTTAAGTATTGAGATGAATAACGCCTTTATTAACTGCTTGCTACGTTACGGAGCTTCATGTATTTCCTTTTTTGATTCCGGCTTAGTATGTGGTTCTCCAGCAACTTTTAGCCCTAAATAATATACATTTGCGAACGCAGGCATAACACCATCAATGATACACAATGACTCAAATAACCTATCAGCGGTGTCTTTATGTTCTGCTGCCGATATCAGTTCATATCTCATCAGTTGATACTATGCATCATGCACTAGGGAAGCTCGCATATTTTCTTTCGTATCAATGACAGTGCTAGAAGGACCATCCCAAGCATAGCGTAGACAAACCAATTACGTTAGCAACACGACAGAAACATAGCCAACTGTTACGTTCCTTGTTGATTTACTGATTAGCCAGTACTTCAGGCGTTCCCCAGCTATAAATAAACTCTTTAACTTTATTACCACAGGGTGTATCCCAGTAGGAAAGAGCTATATTTCGCCCACCTAGGGATTTATAAAACTTGATGGCATTTTCATTGAGCTCTAATACTTCAAGGTGCAAATCATGATCTTTATAATTGGTCGCAGCCCATTTCGCCGCAGCAATTAATAATGTTGTACCAAGTCCTTGCCCCTTAATGCTTGAGTTTACGTGCAAATTATCAATAATAGTTCCGTACTTAGGGTGCTTAGCACCATAGACACAAACAAATCCACAAAGAACACCATCGTCTTCTGCAATTAATACATATTGATTAAAAGAAGGGTTAGTTAAACGTTCAGTCCATATCTTGGTTCTATCAGAAGAGACATGTTCATTTAGGTACTCAGCAGACAGCGCTCCACTGTAATTTTCACGCCAACTCTGTGCATGTAGTGCCGCAATATCTGATAGGTCTTTTAAACTAGCTTCTCGAAGTATCATAGTTTGGTGATATCCATTTACCGATTAACGCCCTGTGAATGGGCAACATATTATTGGCTAAAATTGTTGAGGCACTAAACCTAGCCTACTGTATTTTTTCCCGATTAAACAGCTTGTTATACGTATTTTAGATACAATCACGACTAACATAACAAATAATATAGACAGCATAAAATGGCACAAACAACTAAAACACTCAATACAGCAAAATAATCGGTCATCGAACTTAAACTGACCACTTAATACGATGAATCCAAAGACAATCTAGAATGCCGAATGTAATAAATCGTATTGATACATTTGTTATAAGCGATTCAAATTTTGCCAATAACCATAAAGACCACTGATATCTGATGAGCACATTAAACTCATTGCACCCTTGATTTGGTCATCACTCCATTGCCACCATTTCATTTCTAACAACTGGGCAATTTCACTTTCAGCAAAACGATAACGGATATGTTTTGCTGGGTTTGAACCAACAATTGAATAAGGCGCTACATCTTTGGTTACAACAGCACGGCTTGCGATAATTGCACCGTCACCGACCGTTACCCCACTCATAATCATGGCTTCAGTACCAATCCAAACGTCGTTACCAATGACAGTATCACCTGAACGTTCAAATCCATCTTTAGCGTCTGAGAAATTGTCATCGTCTTGGTAGAAAAATGGGAACGTACTAACCCAATTATTTTGATGTCCTTGATTGCCCGCCATCATAAAAACAGCACCTGAACCAATTGAGCAATAACTACCAATAATCAACTTATCAATGTCAGTTCTATCTGGCAGTAAATAACGAGCACAATCATCAAAACTATGATTATGGTAATAGCCAGAATAGTAACTATGCTCACCCACAATAATATTAGGATTGGTCACTTGTTCTTTCAGTGATTTACCCACAAAAGGGCTGTCAAAATAATTGTTCAACCTAGATCCTCTTTTCAGCTTGTTTATATGCCTTGTAGCGCACTACAAAGCGACTTCCATTTTAAAGTAAGGAACATCTGCTTTATAAAAACGTTCACTGCACTTATACATTTCAAAACGCTCGTAAAATCCTAAAGCAGACTCCCTAGCATCACACCAAAAAACCTTCGCCTGCGTATTTTTTAAATAATGAATAATATACTCTAACATTTTTGAGCCAATACCTTGGTTTTGAAAACCAACGTCTGTAGCAAATTTTCTTAAGCGAGCTTTCTCTGATTTAAGATAAATAGAAGCGACACAAATAAGCTCATTGTTAATGAATGCACCCAAATGTACCCCCTCCTCATCACCATCAACCTGACAAAATTCAGGTGCTTTATTTGGCCATAAAACTTTATGACGAAGCGGAATTGTTTGTTCCCAAGGAATACTTCGAATTTCCATATTTAACAAAGCCTCCAGTGGCATATAACACCCAATTAAGTAGCTAACAACGCAACCTTAACTTTGCATAAAATGTGTCGTGCATATTTTATTTCCATCAAGGTCACGCAAATAACCTAAATACAATTTACGATCTCCTGTACCTCGAACTCCAGGTGCATCTTCAATTGTAAGACCACCATTCTCAATACCTACACGATGCCACTCATCAACAATTTCAGGGCTACTTGCAAGAAAGCCAATAGTCATACCATTTCCATGGCTAGCATCTTCACCGTCTATTGGCTTAGTCAGCCCCAAGACACCTGACGGGCTGAAGTACATACAGCGGCCTTTATCATCGATGACACCTTCGCTGTATCCAAGAACCTGCATAATTGCATCATAAAATGTTTTCGAACGAGCTACGTCATTTGTACCAATCATTATGTGACTAAACATACACTTCCTTTTAAGCTATAACGCCTCGTTAAGAAGCAACGAATTGTTGGCTATAATGGTGAAACTGAGCTAACTGTTTTTGTTCCGTTTAAAGTTTTTATTATGCGTTTTAAAACTGATTTTACAATATTTAACTTGTAACGTTATCAACCATACCGACTAACTCATCACCTTCAACACGATGAATGTTTGTAGTGTAATAGTCTTGGCTATATTCAATACTTAATGAAAAATATAAGCTTTGTTTAAGGTGAACCTTTACCGCTTTTTCAATCTCTAGACTTAAACTCTGAGTAAATATTTTATCTCTATGCGGCTTTGTTAATAACGATACGATAACTAGCATGTGTGAGTATTTATACTGAGAACAAGGATAAGCCCTTGATTTGCACTCTCCAGCGCTTATATCTTTTCCATTGATGATCTCTTCAATATCATCAAAAATTTCACCCGTATTAATAGTCAAATTATCGGAATATTTAATTTCTATATGAGGCATGAGAATTTACTCCTTGAACGCATAACGCCTCATTAACCAACCGTTTACGTGTCTGCGTTTAATGACTTGTTATGCGATTTTTTACTTAGCGACTGACTTTTATATAAAGCTAAAAGTTAATTGTTTCTAATTTTGAACCCTCATACCAACAGCATTGAAACGTTTGCTACTATGCAGATTAAGTTGAACTTTACTACCTTAACCACTGAAAATAAAGACAATCTAGAATACCGAATGTAGAAAATCGTGTTAATGCATTCGTTATAAGCACATTCTTACACGGTTCATATGAATAAACTGGGCATCTTGTGACGTTACTTGGAAACCAAATTTACGGTATAAACCGCCTACTCGGCTACCTTGCAGATAACACAATTTCACTGGTTTATTTTCACTATCAGCAAACTCTAAACACTGACTTAAAATTTGACTTCCAATTCCTTTACCGTGAAAACTTGGTAATAAAAAGAAACGGCAGAAATAGAAATGGTCACCTTTGTTTTGAAGCAAATAACTACCAACGGCTTCAGCTGATACTTCAATGATTATTGGCCTTACTTCATTCCACTCATCTTGATGCATTTCACGTTGGATTTTATTATCCCAACCAAAAACAGCTTTAATTGGCTCAAATTCAGCCGCCTTTTTAAGCTCAAATAAGAACTCAAAATCATTATCTTGCGCTGAACGCGTAGAAAATTTCAATCCGTTACCTCTGGCTCAAATAATTAAATAAATCGGTGCTTATAACGCCAAATTAACAGGGACAGAATTGTTGGCTAGACTTGAGCATAGCAAAAATAGCTCGCTGCTTTTAGTCCAGTTAATTAACTTGTGAGGAATTAGCACACCGCATTAATTTAATACCAACTACATCTGTTGAAAAGCCAAAATTTGTATTCATCAGAAAAATTATAGATTATCGTCATATTTAAATAGTTGGTTAAAATCCTTAGATTAATATCCGCTTTGCGCACCAAAAAGTCATTAACGTTGAGCTGTTTCTCATTGCTCATTGATTACGAGCTAAGGCTCACTTTACCACCTTGAATACGTCTTAAATATGTTAAAGCATTCTGTTAGAATAATAGGTTATTGATTAAAGAATACAGAGTCAGCATGTCCGAGTTTAAAGAATTTTCACTTTTAGAGTCAATTATTGACCGCGTTAGTCTTAAAGGCTATAAACAGCCCACACCGATTCAAAAAGAATGTATCCCAGCACTTATTAATGGCCATGATCTTCTGGGTATAGCGCAAACGGGAACGGGAAAAACCGCGGCCTTTTCATTGCCTATTATCAATAATTTTGGGCGAAATAAAATAGATCTCAAAGCTAAAAGCACGCGTTCGCTCATACTCACGCCCACGAGAGAACTTGCCTCACAAATAATGCAAAACATTGATGACTACTCTGATGGTTTAGGGCTTGAAACTAAAGTTGTTTATGGTGGTGTAGGAAGACAAGCTCAAGTTGACTCTATCGCACTTGGACTTGATATTTTAGTCGCCACCCCAGGCAGGTTATTGGATTTAATTAAAACCGGCGATATTAATTTTAATGCGTTAGAAGTATTCGTGTTAGATGAAGCTGACACAATGCTTGATATGGGCTTCTTTAAGGATGTTCAACGTATCATATCTAAATTGCCAACGAACCGACAAACACTGTTGTTTTCAGCTACTATGCCTGCTGAAATAGAAATACTTGCACAAGCAATATTAACGGATCCAACAAAAGTTCAAATTGCGGCTGAAACGGTGACTATCGATTTGATTAATCAAAGTGTATACCATCTTGAAAAATCAAATAAAGTACCCTTACTGTTTGATATCCTAACAGAATCTGACTATAAAAAAGTGCTCATCTTTTGTAAAACAAAGCCTGGCGCTGACATCATTGTTGACGCACTAGAAGCTGCATCCATCACTGCTGCCAGCCTTCACAGTGGCAAAACACAAGCCGCGAGAGAGGAAGCATTACAAAGCTTTAAAGATACTAATTTAAGAGTGTTAGTGGCAACGGATGTTGCCGCTCGTGGCATTGATGTTGATAATATTACGTTAGTCATTAACTATAACCTGCCTGAAGATCCAAGAAACTACATACACCGTATAGGGCGAACTGCGCGTGCTGGGAAAAGTGGCATGGCCATTTCATTTGCTGTAGAAAATGATATAACACTATTAAAGAGTATTGAAAAGAGCATAGGACAAACCATTCCTGTTGTTACAGACCAGCCTTTCCATAAAGAGTTTGCAGAAGCGCCTAAAAAAGCCAAGAAAAAGGTCAAAAAAAGAAATAGAAGGTAAGGATATAACTCCCGCCCAAAGTACGGGGGTATAAGCGAACAAACCTTGATACCCCAGGAATGAAAAACTTTAGATGCTTTCATATTAGTATTTGAAAACATCTTCTGTTGCACCGACTAAAACAGCCAGTTTTTCTCCATTATCTGTATGCGCAATATGTACTTGACTTATATATTGATACGATGCAGTTTAATGTTTTGACCGCTTTATGGCGTTAAATATACTAAGTTCGGCATCTCAATTCCACACTATTCCCTTCAGGATCTTGTATATAAATCGAATTCCCTTCACCTTGAGCCCCATATCGACTGGCAAACTCACCAACTTCGATGCCACTTTTTTGAAGGTAATTAATAATCTCTTGCTCTGGAACTGACTTGATTTGTAAGCAAAAATGATCGACATTTCTTTCTGTTTGGCTTGGCGGACCGCCGCCAACAGCGCCAAGCCTGCTATTAACAACCACTAAATCGATAAGTGCACTACCCGCTCGAAGTTGAGTAAGGCCAGTTTCTAGCGCTGTCTCTCGTTCAACGGTGCAGCTTAATATATTGGTATAAAAATCAAGCATCTCCTTCAGTTTTGTGGTTCTTAATACGATGTGATCTATTGCTAGAACTTCCAACATTTATATCTCCTTCTAAAAACTAAATAACCAGTGATAATATGGCAACCCTTTCGGATAAATCTGAAAGGGTCTAAACATAATTAGGTTTTAATGTTCTATTGTTATTAACTATTAATTAGTTAATAGTTAAAGTTCGTCAACATCCCACAACGGCGTACTTAAATAACGTTCTCCGCCAGATGGAAACAAGGTAATAATATTTTTCCCTTCGTTTTCAGGTCGTTTAGCTAACTCAATGGCACCGTAAAGTGATGCTCCAGTTGAAATTCCACCAAAAACCCCTTCTTCACGGAGTAAAAAACGCGCCATTGTAAACGCATCTTGATCTTGAATAATAATGGCTTCATCAATTAAGGATACGTCTGTCGTTTTGGCAATAAAGCCTGCATTTAGCCCTTGAATTTTATGAAGACCTGGTTCACCACCTGATAATAAAGCACAATTTTCAGGCTCTACTGCGACAATTTTTATTAGCGGATTTTGCTCTTTTAGATATCGCCCTACACCAGAAATGGTACCTCCTGTACCAAGCCCGGTAACAAACATATCTATATCACCTTCCATGTCTCGCCAAATTTCCCTACCGGTTGTTTCATAATGAGCTTGAGGATTAGCCATATTATCAAATTGCATTGGAGACCAAGCATTCGGTATTGTTTCTAATAACTCTTTTACTTTTGCTATAACTGCAGCAAAGCCTTCTGCCCCCGGCGTTCTTACTACTTCAACGCCCTGAGCTTTAAGCACTTTAACGCGTTCAATACTCATCGTATCAGCGAGCACGACCATGGTCCGATACCCCATTTGCTTAGCAACGAGGCCTAAGCCAATGCCCGTATTACCAGAGGTCGCTTCTATAATTACAGATTTACCCAGTTCAATTAGCCCCTCTCTTTCTGCGTTATTTATCATTGATAATGCAACACGGTCTTTAACACTAGACATAGGGTTAAACATTTCTAATTTTGCGTAAATATTTGCAGGTAAATGATTAGAAATTTTATTCAATTTAATCATTGGTGTATTACCAATTAACTCGATAATATTATTATAAATTTTTGTCATATTTATCTCTTCATCACTGCCAAAGTTGATTGACTAATATTTAATTTTATACGCGCTAACGATGTGCTTCTAAGTTGGATCTAACTAAGGTATTATTTAATTTTAGCCAAAGGCAAACCTCAATGAATGATTACCTGTTAAAAGAAAATATCTTAGATAGCCAAACAGTCATTCAATTACGATCTTCGGTGGGTTGGGATAGCTTAAGCGAACCAACTTTAACCAAAGCACTTTCTAACTCTGTTTTCTTTGCCAGTATCTGGCACCAAGGCCAAGCCGTTGCTATGGGCCGAATTGTTGGTGATGGCCATCAATATTTTTATCTCCAAGACATGATAGTTGACCCTGCCCATCAAAAATTAGGATTGAGTCAACGTATCACTGAACATTTGGTCAGCCAGGTAAAAAGTATTGCCGAACCAGGCGCCTTTTTTGGTTTAATGGCGGCGGCGAATGTGGCGAGTGTTTATCAAAAACAGGGATTTGTTGAACGCCCTAGCAATATGCCTGGCATGGTCATGCCCATTAATTAATATTCAGGTGTCTTAATTAATGTCTCTTTTCGTCCGACAATTTCTGGAATATATACTTGTTCATTCCACTGCTCTGGCTCTACGGGCTCTACGGCAATAGAGATAACGCTTTGATCACAACCAACCACGCTAGTGACGGCTTCGGTGATACTTTTAGCCAACGCTATATGTTGTTCTTCACTGAGTGAAGGGAAATGTTTAATATTTATATGTGGCATTATTCTTCCTTAAATAAAATATAAAAGAGTAAAGATAAAAACTAACTATAAAACAGCAACAAGTTGGTCAATATGTGTTGTTTTAAGCATGGTGTAATGGTTTGCTGCAATTTTTTCTATAACAGGCTCAGTGATAGAGAAAACGTTATTATTTTCAATAAATGAATAGTCGTCTCCGGTCGCTTTAATGATTTTAATCGGCGCCTTTAATTGACGCTGTCTGAGTTCACTAAACGAGTAGCTAAATTCAAAAGTCATCGTGACGATATCGATAATCCGCATCACTAAACCGGTTTCTAATTGGTTATTCAACCCACAGATAAAGTGAATAAATTTGTCTTTGGTATTCACAACAGACAAACACTCTATTAATGAATTACTCTTTATTGTCCCCATAAATACCGAATACAATATGGTTAAAAACTTTTTGTTAGTAAATGTTGCTTCGCTATTTTCGGTTGAGCTACCTTCAGTTGAGTTATGTCCCACCGCTACTTTCGGTGATCCAGGCGCAATAAGGTATAAATTTTCAACGACATCACCAGCTTGCTCTAATTGATAACAAGCCTCAAAAGCAACGCGTGCACCAAATGAATATCCCCATAACGTATAAGGACCTTCCCCCTGATTTTGCTTTATCATCGCAATATCTTTGGCAGCCATTTCACTAATCGTTTGGTAAGGGGTTTCTCCGACATTAATACCATATGCTTGCACACCAAAAAAAGCGCGATCTGTACCCAATTTTTCAGACAACAATCGCAAATTCATACAATACCCTCCCAATCCTGGCCAGCAGTAAATGGGGCTACCCTTGCCTTTTACTTGAAAAGGCACTAACCGCGACGCTGAATCATCCTCTTTTTGATTAACAGCTTGTGCTAACGTTTGAATTGTTGGAGAGGAAAAGATTATTTGTAATGGTAAGTCGCAAGACAAGGTTGTATTTATTTTATTGATAACACTCACAGCGATAAGTGAATTACCACCGAGTTCAAAAAAGTCTGTATTAACTGAAATTGAATCTCTGTTTAACCCTTTCTTCCAAATATCCAATACCACACGCTCAACGTCATTTGCAGGTTCGATATGTTCCTCGCTGATACAATCAGTCTCTAGCGTAAGCAACGCATTCATATCTATTTTGCCATTGACAGTTACTGGCATTTTATCTATTACTTTAATTGTATTTGGCATCATATAAGTTGGCAGAAACTTGACCAGATCATCTTGAATAATTTCTGATGGTCCTTTCATGTGAACTACATCTTCATTCATACCGTCACTCAGTATTTGCATGTCGCTGATAAGACCACCAATAAAGAAATATGACGGCCCTACATCTTTATTGAGAATATGCTGTATCTGCTTAGCTGATGGTAGGTTATTGCCCGTTTTTGAGCTGTAGCCTGAAGACATGAAACCAATATTGAAATCGTTCATCTGTAATGATTGTAACTTGCGCCCTAAGTTTATGTATCCCAACCAATGCTCATCCGTTGTGCTTAAAACGGAAATCCCAAATGATGCTCTTTCATAAACAGATTGATTAATTGCAATAACATGCTTCTTTAAAATCATCTCACTAGATATGTATTCTAATGCCCCGTTTTCATACAAATATTTACCAGCTTTAAGCCCCGATACTTGCCCTGGGTGAGCTTGTAAATACACGCTGACATCATCATTCATTACGTCTTTTGTACCAGAAACTATAGTAAAGCTACCCAAGTAATAATCGTTCTGCTCTACTTCAAAAAATTGTATTGTTTCGGGGAAGTAATCACTTGATACAATACTTAAACCATACATGGGTAAGATATTTTCGAAAAGCCCAACCATATGGCCAGCTTCCATTTCTAATACTTCTAAAATGTTATTTTTATAAATAGGTTCAATGGCCGACTTTTTACCCACAAAATGTACTTTACATTGTACCGTGCCACTATCTTCTTTCTCAGCAAGCAGTATTAGTTGATGATGCACAGGATGGTAATAGTAATAACCAGGGGTCAGGTTTCCAATACCATTTAATTCAAGATACATTTGAGTTGCATACAAGGCACCCGGTGACGCATAACCATATTTAGGTAACAATCTATTCTCAGAATGGAACTGGCCAAAATACCTTAAAATACTACCAAAATCAGCATAGTTAAGATCGGATAACTGAGCATAATGATCATAATTTACTTTACTGCTGAGTACGTTAAGGATATCTGCTTCTGCGATCTTTCCACCCTCAAAAAAACGATAACTCTTACGGGAAAACACAAGTTTTCGCTGTTTTTCGGTCGCTATTTTACCCGGTAAATCAATTATCGATTTATTCACTATTTCAGCATCTTGGCGACAACCGGTATTAGTTAACTGCATTTTAACTTGGCTACGACTTTTCTTAGATTGATGATGGGGATCGTGGTTGCCTTGATCCATCAACGCCGCTTCTCTAGGGTTTAATTCAATCATCGAAACAAGGTTTTGATAACCGGTATACAGATCTTTTTTTAAGAATACTGCGGCGTTATTTACCCAGTCGTGACTTTCTATTATGGATTTGATTTCGTCTAGTTCAACGCGATAGCCTCGAAGCTTAACTTGATTATCAACTCTACCTGAATATTGCACCGAACCATTTTCATTCCAATAAGCTAAATCACCGGTTTTATACAGTGTTTGACTCATGTCTTGATCATCAAAAAAATGGCTAATGAAGCGCTCTGCAG
>NZ_JASJHF010000053.1:0-22617 GCF_033791185.1 Moritella sp.
AGGGGTGGCAGAGTGGCCGAATGCACTGGTCTTGAAAACCAGCAGGGGTTAATAGCTCCTCGAGAGTTCAAATCTCTCCTCCTCCGCCATCTATATAGAGAAGCCGGAACTTATTCATTTAGGTTCCGGCTTTTTGCTATCTGGATTAAAAGAATTAAACCTTCACTATCTCATTACTGCGACGTTATAACCAACCTGTTTACCCACCCGCATTATTTTTACGTCATAATCTCGTTCCATTCCACGATAATGGATAACGCTGGAAAAGTCGTAGCACTAAAAGAAGGTGGATATCGGTAAACAAAATTGTAATTCAAACTGCTCATCATCGTCTAAAAAATGATTCTTCTGATAATGCACATAAGCAGGTGTTGACTGCATTTTAAAGCCTGATGAGGGTAACCATTGCTCAATTATCTTGCTTAGATACGGTAATAATTCACCATACTTACCGGTGAGTTTAAACACCGCATGCAAACCGCCAGGGATAACCATACTGTTTACTGTACCACGGCGTAATAATGGTCTGTCTATGGCTAAGCAAGCGACATAGCGGCACTGTTCTAAACCGACAAACGCAGGATTGGAGTGATGTAAGCCGAATTGTTGCTGATAATGTCTGCCTTCCACATTTGCCCATGCCATCAGTGTTTGCCAAGCAAGTCTAATTGAACGGCCGTAACCTTGATGACGGACATAAGCGACGTGTCTTTCTGGTAGTTGAATAATCTGTACCTGGGGCAATACTTGGTTTTGAATACGAGAGTAGGCAGCGGCAATTTCGGGATCGCGCAGGTAGGGTGGTGTCGTCGTGGCTAAATCTTTACTGCGCCATGCACCCGGTGACATCGAAAAGGTCGATTTAAACGCGCGACTAAAAGAAGAAACTGAGGCAAAGCCTGATTTAGTCGCAACAGTGACCACCGAACTGCTGGTATCAAACATTAATTGATTCGCGGCAAACTCCAAACGGCTACGACGAATGTATTGATGCACAGACTCGCCAACCACGCTTTTAAATACACGGTGGAAGTGCTGTTCAGAATAAGCGGCTATTTCAGCTAGCTGTCTTGCCGGTAATTCAGCACTGATATCACTATGAATAAAATTGAGCACATCATTGATACGTGATGTCTGCTGATTTGAAGATGGGTTTAAAAGCGATGTTATAGCCATAGTGATCTTATAAAAGCATAAACGGACATCTATAAACGCATAAATGGACATGCTATGTCAAATTTATCTACGTAGTATTAGTTGATATTAATCACTACCAGAGAGTCAAACTATGCAGTTAGCGCAATCATTACAAGCCATTAAACCGTCTTACATTCGAGAAATTTTGAGTGTCGCTAACTCGCCAGATGTCATCTCATTAGCAGGTGGATTACCCGATGGCGATCATTTCCCATTGGCATTGATGGAACAAAGTATTCAACAATTAACGGCGCGTTCAGAATTATTTCAGTACGGCAGTACGGCTGGTTACGCTCCGTTATTAACTTACTTTCGTGAATGTTATCAATTATCAGACCAGCAAGCTGCTTTGGTTTGTACTGGCTCGCAACAAGGCCTCGATTTAATTGCGCGGGCATTTTTAGATGCTGGCGATAAAGTGGTGATGGAAGCGCCAAGCTACTTAGGTGCTCTGCAAGTATTTGGATTAGCACAAGCAAGTATTGAAAGTATTCAGCAGCGTGCAGACGGTCCTGATTTAGAAGAGTTAGAGCAATGCTTTGCCAATAACATAATCAAGATGTTCTACGCTGTACCTGATTTCCACAATCCAACCGGTGTGTGTTGGTCACTTGAAGTACGTAAAAAAGTCGCGCAATTGTGTCAGCAATATAATGTCGCACTCATCGAAGATGCCCCTTATCGTGAACTACGTTTCTCTGGTTCTGAGTTACCGTTAGTATCGAGCTTCTGCCCTGAGCATGCGATTGTACTGCGTTCATATTCTAAGATCGCCACACCAGGTATTCGTCTTGGTTTAGCGAGTGGGCCTAAAGACTGGATCACAGCATTAGAACGTGTAAAACAAGGTGCAGACTTACATTCAAGTCAACCAATGCAAGCGGTGTTATTAGATTTATTACAGCACGAAGGGTTTCCACAACACCTAAATAACTTACGCCAATTATACCGCCAACGTTATCAATATCTGGCGGATTTATTAACCGCTCAATTACCTAGAAATTGTCAGTTTGAACACGTTGAAGGAGGCATGTTTATTTGGCTTTCTTTACCTGAGTGTAATGTAGATAGCCTTGCTAAAGACATGCTCGATGTTGGCGTTGCTGTGGTACCAAGCTCGGTTTTCTATCAATCATCGCAAGGAAACAGTGCGGCATTTAGATTAAACTTTACCAATGCCTGTGATGCTGATTTAGCCTTAGCAGTTACTCGCTTGGTACAAGTATTAGCAAACGTTAAATAGCTAAACAGTGCTTCTAATGCTTTTGTCTTAATTATTTTGTTATATTTTGATAAAAGTTTGAACTAAAGCATTAATGCTGGTGTCCGCGAAATCATTCTCGGATTACAATATATCTACTTTTAATTATGTAGGTAATGGTTGTTAACATGTCGAAAAATGGAATTTCAATTGGTCTCGCATTAGCGTTTACATCTTTAGCATCATCTGCAGCAAGTTATGCACCTGATGGTCGCTCTAATGCGATGGGTAATATCGGTGTCGCGACAGCTGATTATTTAGTGGCACCACTTTATAACCCAGCATTGCTTGCTGTGTTTCATGAGTCGGATGATATCGGTATTTTATTACCCGCCATTGGCGTTAACGTAAAAGATGCTGATAGCTCATTGGAAACAATTACTGATTTACAAGACACTATCGATGATTATGAAAATAGTGGTTCAAATTCTGCAATTCTTGAACAGGATATTAACAATTACCTCGATGAACTTGATGGCAATGCGCCGGTAAATATTACAGCAGGTGTTGCGTTCGCAATTGCAATTCCAAGTAATAATGTTTCGGTGAGTTTATATGGCCGTGGTTATGTTGAGGCTATTTCTAGTGTGAATGTATATAGTTCTAATGACACCGCAGAGCGTTATGAAAAATCAGAGGTGGCCGTAACTGGCTTTGGTTATTCTGAATTAGGTCTAGCATTAGCTAAACAGTATACAATATACGGTGAATCATTTTCATTTGGTGTCACGCCAAAATATCAAATTCTACAGACTTATTCAGATCTGACGAGCGTTAGCGATTTTGATGTTGACTTAGAAGATGCGGACTCTGAAGTAACTGCATTTAACTTCGATTTAGGTGCAGTATGGATGAAAAATAACTTCCGTACCGGTCTAGCAATAAAAGACGTATTAGCGCAAGAAATCAAATCAACAACGACGGGTTATACTTATGAAATGAACCCACAAGTGACGCTAGGTTTGGCTTACGCTGCTGAGTATTTCACTTTTGGTGTTGATGTCGATTTAACCGAACAAACGCGTTACGTTGAATTAGAAGATAATACTCAGTTCGCCCGTGTTGGTGTTGAATTTAATGCATGGCACTGGGCACAGTTACGTGCAGGCTATGAGCATGATATCCAAGGTACAATGGAAGATTCTCTCACTGCTGGTATTGGTATTAGCCCATTTGGCACGTTGAACCTTGATGTTGCAGGCTCTTATGGCAGCGATAATCAAGTCGGTGCATCAGCGAGCTTAAGCTTCACGTTCTAAAATGCATTAATTTAGAGACTAAAAAGGGCTGTATTACACAGCCCTTTTTGTTGTCTACCGAAAACGTATTGAGTATACGGTTTCAATTATTCTTCACATTAAGCGCTTTATTAAGCAAAGAGCTTTTCAGCCCAACGGGTGAGCCCTTTGGTTACACTGCCGAAGTGATCACCAATAATAATTTCACAGCTTGGATAGTGCTGTTGGATATACTGGAAAATAATAGGTGACTTCGCTGTACCACCAGTCACAAAAATAACCTCAGGTGTTGTTTGTGCTTGAGTAATTGTTTCGTCCATTAATGCTTTGATTTTTGCTAGCTGTGGCGCATTCGCAACTTCAAGTGCTTGGCGTGCTAATGGCAAGGTTAAACCATTTTCGACAAAGCTCAAATCCGCTGTAGTGTTGGTATCTTGCGATAATTGTTTTTTCATTTGTTCAGCAAGATTTACCACTTGGTAAGTTTGTTTTTGCTGTTGTACGTTGAGCAATCTAGCGATCAATTCTTTGTGTTCTGCGTTCTTATGTAGATCGCGCAAGCCAATAAGACTACGTTGACTATAAAAGTTAGTCTGGCAACCAATATCGTTAATGGCAACAGCATCCCAAAACGGTTTCACAGGCATCGGTAGGCCACTTTCTAAATGTGAGCCTAGGCCGAAGAGTGGCATTAATGATTTTTGGGCAAAGTGAATATCGAAATCATTACCGCCAATACGTTCACCTGAATAACCTAAAACATGCTGGAATCGGTCGCTAAGACCGTAATTTTCAGGTCCCATTTTAAGTAACGAACAGTCAGTCGTACCACCACCGATATCGACCACCAGTACGGTTTTTTCTGATGTCAAACTTTGCTCATAGTCGAAGCCAGCTGCAAGCGGTTCATACAGGTATTCAATATCCCGAAAACCAGCGCGTTGTGCTGCTGTGGTTAAGAGCGATAATGCTTGCTGGTTACTTTCTTCACCTCTGAGGCCCTGGAAGTTAACTGGCTTGCCCATAACAACTTGGGTTATTTGTTTATCTAATTGTGCTTCCGCTTTATTTTTGATATTGCAGATCATGGCCGTTACAACATCCTCCATCAGAGCCAGTTGCATCGGACTCAAGCTCGTAGCACCTAAGAATGATTTTGGAGACTTGATGTAATAGCCTTCTTCAGGGTCTTCTAAATAAGTATCAAGTGCTGCTTGGCCAAAGAAGAGTTGATCTTCATAGCCATCATTGATCAAGTTACGACCAGCTTGGATTGGTCCACGGCGTAATTGGAGATAATTTGGTTTGGCTACTGAATCAGGCAAGTGGCGCGCGATCCAGTTCGGGATCATATTACGATGTGAAGCATATAATGTTGATGCTAGATAAGAACTATTCTGATCAAGAGAAACAAGTTCAGGGGTAGTATTGTTAACATACCCTACCGCACAGTTCGAAGTACCGTAGTCAAAACCGACAAACATAAATCTTTCCAATAAAATCACTCAAGCCGCGCATTGTACACTGCTGTGATAAGTGAAACCAGATTGAAATTACGCTCTGTTTATGCTCAGTGGCCACTAAACTGCTTATCCCTGTTTATTGCGCTAAGGATAAGCAGTTTGCGTTAATCTAATCCAATAATATTGCCAGCGTCATCAATATCAATATTACGGTAATTCGGTTTGATATTGAGTCCCGGCATGGTCATGACTTTACCCACCAGTGCGGTAATAAAACCAGCACCTGCATTTAATCGTAGCTCGGTGATAGGCAGGTCAAAATCAGTAGGCACACCTTTAATGCTTGGATCATGACTAATCGACATCGGCGTTTTAGCAATACATACGGGTAAGTGAGAAAAACCAAGTGCTCCAAATCGTTGCATTTGTTCATCTGCTTGCGCTGTTAGCTTAACGCTATTTGCACCATAGCCACTTTCAGCTAACGTCACTAGTTTGTTAATAATCGATGTATTTGTATCATAGAGAAACTTAAAGTCGCTGGCTTGCTCAGTGGCAGCAACAACCGCTTTCGCGAGTTGCTCAGCACCGCGGGCACCAAGGGCAAAAGATTGACTGATTTCACAACCAAACGCCGCAGTTTTAGTGACGGCTTGCTGTAACCAATCGAGTTCTTGTGGTGTATCGGTAGGGAAGTGATTGATTGCCACAACTACCGGTACGCCATATTTTGCGACATTATTAATATGCCAATTTAAGTTTGCAAACCCAGCTTGTAGTCTTAACATATCAGGTTCGTTAATATCAGTGTTACTGGCGATACCACTATTCGCTTTCAGTGCTTTTAGCGTGACAACAAGAACCGCCGCATCCGGTTTTTTACCTGATTCTCTTACTTTAATATTACAGAATTTTTCAAAGCCCATATCAGAGCCAAAACCTGCTTCGGTAACGACAAAATCAGCCAGTTTAAGTGCAATGTTATCGGCGATAATCGACGAATTACCATGGGCGATATTAGCAAATGGACCTGCGTGGACAAGGCAAGGTTGACCACTAAGAGTTTGCATTAATGTTGGTTTTATTGCTTCGAGCATTATGGCCGTCATTGCTCCTGCAACACCAAGATCTTCTGCTGTGATAGGGTTTTCAGACATATCTAGCGCAAGCACTAAGCGGCCAATACGTTGGCGCATGTCGGTTAAATTATGGCTTAATGCTAAGATGGCCATCAGTTCTGATGCCGCAGTAATATCAAAACCTGAATCGTGCTCTGGACCATTAACAGGGCCAAGACCAACGGTAACATGACGTAAACTACGTTCGTTATGATCGATTACTCGACGCCAAAGGATCTGTTGCGGGTCAATATTCAGGGCGATTTGTCCGGATTGGTGAGCAAATTCAGCCGCACCTAATCGGGTTTCATGAAATAGGCGTGCATCCAGAGCAGCAGCGGCGAGGTTATGCGCACTGCTGACCGCATGAATATCACCGGTTAGGTGTAAGTTCATTTCTTGCATTGGAATAACTTGCGCGTAGCCGCCGCCAGCAGCCCCTCCTTTTACCCCAAAGACTGGCCCCATGCTTGGTTGGCGAATACAGGCACACGTTTTTTTGCCAATATGAGCGAGACCTTGTGTTAAGCCAATCGTTGTGACTGTTTTACCTTCACCATGGGGTGTTGGTGTCACTGCCGTGACGATGATTAACTTACCTTCTGTTTTTGTTGCTAGGCGTTTAAGTAACGCGAGGTCTACTTTTGCTTTGGTATAACCAAACGATGTTAATTCAGTCGCAAGGATACCCAGTTTATTGGCTATCTCAGCGATAGACTGAGGACTTGCTTGGTTTGAAATTTCGATATCCGTGAGCATGGTATGGTCTCTAACAGGTTTATTTTACAGATGGTGTCATAATGAATCTAATTAACGGTATTTTCTCAGGCGCATAGTAAGGGAAATAATTGCGGATAAGAAGATGTTCGTATTGTGTTATAACAATTCTCTAATCTAGGTCAATAAAGTCTAAAAATTGTCTTGTCATTACAGCCAATGTTAAACCTAATATGCTTTGCTTAAATAGTATTTATATAAATGCACCTTGTTTATCACTTATTTTTGTAGTTAATGGATTAATGTCATGATAAATACAGTAGAAATTAAAACCGAGGATGGTTATCAGCTAGTCGCTAGCGAGTTTATACCGACGAGTAGTAATGGACGTGTTGTTATTATTAATGGTGCGACAGGGGTATTACGTAAGTATTATCAACCCTATGCCGCATTTTTATGTAAGCAAGGTTTTACCATTATCACTTATGATTATCGTGGTATTGGCGATAGTAAACAAGCCAGCGTGAACGCTAAACCTGCCAGTATGATTCACTGGGGACAACTGGATATGGACGCTGTATTAACGTGGACACAAAGCCATTATTCCGAGATGAAAATTTCAGGTGTTGGTCATTCTATCGGTGGTCAATTACTGGGTATGACACCGAATAATAATCGCTACGAATCATTTCTTAACATTGCCGCGCAGCAAATACATTGGAAAAATTGGCAGCGTAAAGACCAGCCATTATCAGTGTTATTCTTTTATTGCGTTTTACCTTTATTTTATAGTGCCAACAAGGGATTACCAAAATGGGTGTTGGGAGCTGAATACTTACCAAAGCAAGTAATCAGAGATTGGAGTCGTTTTGGGCGTAAACCCTTCTATACCGATAAACAAGGTAATGAATTACATGATGGTTATCACCGCTATACTGGTAACATGCGTTTTTATGCCATGGCGGATGACAATAGATTTGCACCACCGAGTTGTGTTAAAGCACTACAGCGCCATTTTAAAAATGCGCCTTCAGATATGATTGTTGTTGATCCTAAGCAGGTCGGTATGCGATCGATTGATCATTTTGGTTTCTTCAAGCGCTCGATGTCTGAATCCGTATGGCAAGACACATCGAATTGGCTTGCCTCGTCTTCCTAGCTTTGGCGCAAATTATTTTTATCAAACAAAAAATAATTTTAACTAGAAAACCTTTACAAGAATTGTTTGCGTGCTAATCTTGCCGAAAAATACCATTTATACCCAAACTACTTCAAGATGCTATATCAGAGACTAGCAGGGGTATCTTAATATAAATAAGGCCTAAGCTTGGCACAATCTAATATAAAATTTCACCTTCTTGTGATACTTGCGACTACTTTAGTGGCAGGATCATTTTTAGCATCAGCAAACCTTGCCGGTCTTGTTAATCCATTCTCGCTCACCTTGCTGCGCTTTACTGGCGCGGTGAGTATATTATTGCCCTTTATTTTAGCCACTAAAAAATGGCGTAATAAGGTATTGCGTACCTTGCCGCGTTCGATGGTGATAAGCTTATTCTATTCGATGTTCTTTATTTGTCAGTTTGAAGCACTAAAAATAACCACCACGTTAAATACCGGCACCTTATATACGTTGGTGCCATTTATTACCGCTTTATTATGCGTGATGGTCTTTAAAGATAAAATTAAAGTTAAGCAGTTAATGATTTATCTACTGGGTGCGTTGGGTACTTGCTGGGTTATTTTTGGCGGTGATTTGTCACGACTGCTCGATTTTTCGCTAAATAATGGTGATTTGTTGTTTATTGCAGGCTGTTTATCTATGTGCTGCTATTCCATTTCAATGAAGCGTTTGTACCGTGGTGATGAGCTGATTGTGATGGTATTTAGTACGTTACTCGGTGGTTGTATATGGATGGGGTTAGCGCTGCTAATATCAGGACTACCGCTAGAATGGCATTTGATCCAAGGTGAATCGGTGTTTTATATGGCGTATTTGGTTATTGGTGCCACACTAATGACTGTATACTTATACCAGAAAACAACCGTGGCATTAGGACCAACACGAGTAATGGCATATATTTATATGAACCCTGCTGTTGTCGCTTTATTATCACTGTTGGTAAATGGCCAAACGATTAGTCTACAAGTGATCCCCGGTATTCTATTGTCAGCCTCTGCTACGTTATTATTACAGCGACAAGCAAACGCCAGCAAAACCTAGATTGTGTATTCAAGTATTTAGCGTTACAACAGAGCAAGGGTCTTCATTCGTTACTAACGCTAAATACAAAGGGTACTGTATGTTTAACACACGCAGAAAATCAAAAAGCCTAGAAGTCAAACTTTCTCATTCCGATCGTGCTAATGACATTCGCGGCATAAATCAACTCGCAGTCGATGCAGTAACGGGTTTAACTGATATTGTTGAAGCTCTGCATCATACCATTTTAAGCCTTGGCCTTAACGATAAAGACAAACCAACAAAAACACGTGGTGTGACTGGTTTTGTATATCGTAATATTCGCAGTGTCACCGAATTCGTTGGTGATAAAATTGACCTGTCTTTATCTCAATTTGGTTCGGCTTTTGGCCAGCATGAGTCATCACTTAAACGTGAAGTGGCTATTTCGATGCTTAATGGCGTCCTCGGTGATTATTTACTTGAACGTCAAAATCCCCTTGCCGTGATCATGCAATTACGCCGAAACGGTATCGCATTAACTGATGTGGCTTTACGTAATCTAATTGAAAAATCGGATGGTAAGATATTGCTGATGGTGCATGGGTTATGTATGAATGATCTACAGTGGCAAGTTGATGAACACGATCATGGTATTGAATTAGCACGTGATCTTGGCTATGAACCGATTTACTTACACTATAATACTGGCCGCCATATTTCTGAGAATGGCCGCGACTTAGCCGCGTTATTAGAATATTTAGTGACGATTTCACCACAACCGTTAACCCTTTCTATTCTTGCTCACAGCATGGGCGGTTTAGTCTCTCGCAGTGCATTTCATTACGGTGACGAAGCCGGACATACTTGGTTGGCACAAGTTCATAAAATGGTGTTCTTAGGTACGCCACATCACGGCGCTGCGCTTGAAAAAGGCGGTAACCTGATTGATATTTTGCTTGGTTCAAATCCCTATAGTTTGCCGTTTGCTAAGTTAGGTCAAATCCGTAGCGCTGGTATTACTGATTTACGCTACGGCTCGATTATTGATGAAGACTGGCAAGGAAAAGATCGCTTTAGTTATGCCGTGGATGACCGCGGATCATTAGCGTTACCCAATGGTGTGCATTGTTATACGGTTGCGGCAGTGAAAAGTAAGCAGTCGACAGTGGTCGGTGACGGATTAATTGGTGATGGTTTAGTGAATGTCGACAGTGCGCTCGGTCGCCATAATGATGACTTACTGCATCTAACTTTTCCTGAACAACACCAGTGGGTTGGTCGCGATATGAATCACATGGACTTATTGTATCACCCTGATGTATATAGCAAAATACGACATTGGTTATTAGACAACTAAATGCGACGTCAGTATATAGCCGTTTTATAAGGCTGGATTAGTGCGTGTAATGGCGTAATTATACTCATGTAGGCTTGTGAGGTTATCGATATAGCGCTGGTTATGTCATGGATATAGCGTAACTAGCCTGTTATCAGCTCTTGGTTATCTGCTATACTGTGCGCCATAACTTAAATTGTGAGTCATAACGACATCACGCTAGCCTTATTAGGACTAATTAATGACCAATAATGATATTTTACGCCGTATTCGCTACACTTTTAATTTCAGTGACGACAAAATGATCACCTTGTTCAAACAAGCTGAAGCAGATGTTACACGTGGCGAAATCAGCGATTGGTTAAAAAAAGATGAAGATCCAGCATGTGTGCGTCTTAATGATACGAAAATGGCTACTTTTTTAAATGGTCTAATTAATGCGAACCGCGGTAAAAAAGACGGCCCACAACCTGAGCCTGAGCATGCAATCAATAACAACATTATTTTACGTAAGTTAAAAATTGCGTTAGACCTTAAGAATGAAGATGTTCTTGAATTATTAGAAATCGCTGGATTCCGCTTAGGTAAACATGAACTAAGTGCATTTTTCCGTAAACCTGATCACAAACACTTCCGTGAATGTAAAGATCAAGTATTACGTAACTTCCTTGCAGGCCTGCAAATAAAACATCGTCCAGAAGACAAGTAATAAGATCAAATATAATGAATAGAAAGAAAAAAGTTGTTTCAACATTAAAGAAAAAAGCTAAAAAAGCCAATGCTAAATTAGCGCCAAGCTCTAATAAACCACGTTACATTTCTAAAGCTGAACGTGAAAAAATGGCATTAGAAGCAGAAACTGCTCAGCAACAAGAAAGCGTTCAGGAAGAACCAAGTGCTGAACAAGATCAAGCTGCAGCACAATAGTTAGCTAAAATGTAAAGTAACAATATAAAAAAGGTATAGCACACGCTATACCTTTTTTGTTTCTGCAGATTGAAGTCAGGTAAGTTTCACCACATTATTTAGAAAATAGTGTATTGATTACGCCCATTCTCTTTACTCTTATACAATGCACAATCAGCATTCTTCGTCCAAGTATCTACGGTATCGGTATTTACTGTAAATTCAGCCATACCAATCGATATTGTTACTTGTATAACGTTACCATCGTCGATTACTAAAGTGCTTTCAATTGCTTTACATAGACGTTCTGCGAGTATTACAGCGTTGTTTGTTGATGTATTCGTCAAACAAATCGAAAACTCTTCACCGCCGTAGCGCGCAGCAAAATCTGTTTCCCTAATACTTTCTCGGATCACTCTTGATACTTCAGCAATTACTTTGTCGCCTGCCACGTGGCCGTAGGTATCATTTACTTTTTTAAAGTGATCAATGTCCAGCATCATTAACGTCGATACTTGTTCATAACGTTTAACACGCTTAAATTCATTATCAACGAGGGTATTCCAGTTGTGGCGGTTATTAAGCTGGGTTAGCGCATCAGTTTGACTTAGGCGCGCTAATTTTTCATTGGCTTTATCAAGTTGTAAGCGGTTAATAGCAATATCGGTTACATCATAAATAATCAAGCTAACGTGTGTCACTTCACCGGTGAATGATGCTAATGGGATGATCGTCATATTCTGAAACATAAAATCAGAAATACCAGTCACTGGACGGTAATTGCTAAAACGAAAAATATAGGGACGCTGTTCCCAACTGGTAAATGCATTATTTTTTAGTAAAAAAACCGACTCAATTTTGCTGCGTAACCAGGCTTCAGGCAGTTCAGGAAAGTGTGAGAATAGCGGTGAGTCTTGCATATCTCTTGCAGTGATCCCGCTGTGGTTACTCATAAAGTCATTCCAAAGTTGAACCTTTAAGTCTTTATCTAACACCACCAGACCAGCGTCAATAGTTTGCACCATATTCATGATCCAATGAAACTCACTCAATGAACTTTGATTATCCATGTTAACAACTCCTTGAAGCGGTCTGCTTATTTGATCGCTTTGTATTTAAATAAACCATCAAGATAAACTCAGTTAATCGATGAGGTAAGAAAGGCTATTAAGTAGGCTCGGCAGTGACTTTTCAGTAAACAGTAATAACAGGTCACATTGCACATTATGATGTTCAATCTGATAGTTTATTTCAATCGCAACGGTTTTTTGTTTACGGAAGTTATTGGCGTTAATCATTTCTTGTACGGTACTGTGCTGGCCGAGTACAGATGGATGCCCTTGGCTAAAACTCACATTCAACTGCTGGCTAAAGCCTTGTAGGAATGCCCCAATAAGAATATTGGCGGTATCCATGAGGATCTCTTTCTCTTGGAAGTTTGAATCCTGATTTTCAATGCCCATCAATTTAGCCATATCATCAAAACTTGAATCATGGAATAACAGTAATGCTTCACCAGAAATACCGGCGCAAATAAAGCCTTGGCATACCGTTGATATTGACGCCTGTTCTGATGCGGCAGACAGTGCCATGGTTAACTCACTGGCTTCCAAAATATTAACATTGGGTACAGGCAATAGTACAAATACATCGAGTAAGCGAGCTAATAGTTCAGCGGCTTGGCCCATAGCGACATTTGCAACTTCTTGCAGCGCATCTCGAAATTCAGGTGAAAGGTCGAGTTCAGCACCAAGTGCGGGTAGTGTATCTGGAATTGATTTGATTAACTCTTGTTGTCTTTTTTCTGCGTTTTTTTGAGCTATCAACTGTGCTTCAGCTTGGGCAAACTCGTCTTTTTCGACAATACCATAGTTGATTAAGATGGCTTCTATTTGCTGGCTTGTTACCGGTTTTTTGATAAATGCTAATGCACCTAATGTGGTAACTCGTTGATGAGCTTCAGCTTGGATATCACCAGACACCACAATGACAAGCGCATTTAATTGCTCTTTTTGAATAGCTTCTAAAACGTGGTAACCATCCATCACCGGCATATTGAGATCGAGAAATACGATGCTACCTTTACCTGCTCTGATTACATCAAGACCTTCAGCGCCGTTGGATGCAAAACTAACATCCACATTCCAGTAAGGAGGAAGTGTTCTGGCCATTTGTTTACGAGCTAGGTTTGAATCATCACAGATTAATACAGAAACTGACATGAATATCCTTTTTCATCTTCAGTGAAATAGCAAAGAATTATGTCGCAATCATAACTAAAAAAATGAGGGAGTGAAAGAATTAGAAGGGATTATACCAAAATAATAACAGTTAAACATAGTGTCTTTAAAATCATGGGCAGTATATAACACTGCCCATGCGTATTTTTATTGTGGTTTAACAACCATTACACTCATTGATGCTGAACTCACGACTCTTGCTGCTACCGAACCAATAACTGCAAGTTCTAATTTAGCGCGTTTATGGCTCGGCATGACAATTAAATCCGCATTATATTTATTGGCGGCTTTAATAATTTCTTTTGATGGTTTGCCTTCCGCCATATGTATTTGTGTTGAAATGCTGTCCGCAATATGTTTTTTGGCAAAATCTTGTAATGCTGCATGTGCTGACTTGCGGATTTCTTGCAATACAGAAGAGGGGAAATGTGCTGATACCATAGGTAATTGCGACGTAGGTAATACATTTAATAAATGAATTGTTGCACCATACATTTTTGCGAGTGCACAGGCATGTTCAGCAGCAATGTGGCTAAAACCTTCTTCGTTTAGATCAACGGGTAGTAAAATAGTTTTATACATAATAATTTACTTATTTAAATGGGTTGTTTAGTTAGTGCTAATCAGAAGTTCACTATAAATGAAATGCAGCGCAAGAAAATACCCTGCATTTCATGTTATTTATGGTGATTACTTATTGTTAGCAATACGACGACGCTGACCAAGAGCAACACCAGCAAGTAACAGCAATGCTGGAATAAACAGGAACTCTTTAGCTGGACGCTCCAATGGACGTTCAACCATGAGGATATTCCAATCAAAATCAATGCCTGATTTTTCCGCGGGAGAATCAAAACCAACCATATCAACAACAGTCTTGTCTTCTTCTACGCGTAATTCTAAACCAGTACTTAATAATCGTTCAGCACCTGTGATCGCATCTTCAGCAAAAGGTAGCTGTACAATTTTAGTTTGGAACGCACCATCAAGTGTTTCGCCTTCAACGCGCAAGCGTACATCAGTACCAACAGGTAAATCAGCAAGCACTTGTTCAATATGTTGCGGGCTTACTTCTTCGATTGGTGGGTAGACCATATCCCACCAGAAACCTGGGCGGAATAACGTAAACGTGATTAATAATAACCCGATGGTTTCATACCACTTCGATTTTGTTAACCAGTAACCTTGGGTCGCAGCCGAGAATACCAGCATCGCGGTGGTTGCCGAGAAGATGGTTAGTAATAGGTGACCTATAGAGTCCACGCCAATCAATAATAACTGGGTATTAAAGATGAACATAAACGGTAAGATCGCGGTACGGATGTCGTACATGAAACCTTGAATACCGGTCTTAATCGGGTCTGCTTTGGCAATGGCGGCCGCAGCGAAGGCTGCAAGACCAACTGGCGGCGTATCATCGGCTAAGATACCAAAGTAGAATACAAATAAATGCACTGCGATTAGCGGTACGATCAAGCCGTTTTGAGCACCCAGTTCAACAATAACTGGCGCCATCAAGGTTGATACAACGATGTAGTTTGCTGTTGTTGGTAAGCCCATGCCTAAGATCAAGCTAATAAGCGCGGTAAAGCCCAGCATCAGCATGATGTTACCACCAGAGATAAATTCAACAAACTCGGTCATGACTAAGCCAATCCCTGTGAGCGTCACAGTACCGACCACAATACCTGCTGCAGCAGTTGCTACACCGATACCGATCATATTGCGTGAACCTGTTACCATGCCATCAAACAGTTCAACAAAACCTGTTTTAATTGCACTCGATAATGGTTGGCTTTGTTTGAAATAAGCTTGTAATGGACGTTGTGTGAGCACGATAAAGATCATGAACATTGTGGCCCAAAATGCCGATAAACCGGGGGAGAAACGTTCAACCGTTAAGCACCAAACGAGTACCACAATCGGTAGCAAGAAGTATAACCCTGATTTTGCTGTTGGTCCTGGTTCTGGTAATTCAAGCAAATCACTATCAGGGTCGTCCATTTCTAATTCAGGGAATTTTGTTGAATATTTAACTAAGCCAACATAAACCGCAATAGTAACGATACCGACAATCCAGGTTGCTGCTGAACCAAATACATCTTTCGTCCAGCCAATACCATAGTACACAGCAAAACTAAGTACGATGATTAATACAACAACTGACATAAACGAGAATAAGCTCTGTGCTAGTGTCGGTTTATGACGACGTGGTAAACCTTCCATGCCGGCTTTACATGCTTCTAAATGCACGATGTAGATTAACGCAACGTAAGAAATAAGCGCAGGTAAAATAGCGGCTTTAATTACTTCGATATAAGGAATACCAACGTATTCCACCATCAAGAATGCTGCTGCACCCATAATAGGTGGTGTTAACTGTCCATTGGTTGATGCCGCAACTTCTACTGCACCCGCTTTAGTCGCAGGGAAACCAACACGTTTCATCAACGGAATGGTAAAAGTACCTGTTGTTACTACGTTGGCAATTGAAGAGCCTGATACTAAACCACTTAAACCTGATGCAACAACGGCTGCTTTTGCAGGGCCGCCACGCATGTGGCCAAGTAGTGAGAATGCAACTTTAATGAAGTAGTTACCAGCGCCTGCTTTATCAAGCAGTGAACCGAATAGTACAAACAAGAATACGAATGACGTTGATACACCAACAGCAACACCAAATACACCTTCGGTAGTTAACCATTGGTGAGACATGGTTTTATTTAAACTTGCACCTTTGTGGGCAATGATGTCCGGCATATATGGGCCGGCAAAGGTATAAGTTAAAAATACCGCTGCCACGATCATCAGTGGTGGACCTAAAGAACGGCGAGTCGCTTCTAGCAGCAATAACATACCTGTTGCAGCAACCGCTGTATCGACGAAAGTCGGAGCACCAGCACGATCAGCCAGTTGATTATAAAATAGGAAAAGATAAGCAGCACAGAACGCGCCTACGAATGCAAAAATCCAATCAGTCAGCGGCACATGGTCGCGCGGTGACGATTTCATCGCAGGGTAAGCTGTAAACGCTAAAAAGATAGCAAAAGCTAAGTGAATAGAGCGGGCTTCAGTATCATTAATAATACCAAAGTTTAAAATGAACGGCAGAGGAGAGGCATACCATAATTGAAATAACGCCCATATAAATGGCACTATTAACAAAATATTTTTAGCAATACCTTTAGGATCGCGCGCACCAGTATCTGATTGTGCAAGCATCTCCTGCAATTCAGCATCCATGCTAGTGGTTTGATTTTCTGTTTTAGACATCTGTCCTCCATCATTCTGTGATTATTATCACACGAAGTGGCTCGGTTATTCGTTAGTAGAATAATTAATACTGCGCTCTTAATTTCGAAGGGTGCACTGCTTATTAGCTTAACTAATCCGTAGTATAAGAATAATCAGTCACATGAGTAAGAGTAGTAAAAATTATAAAGCTGGGTATGATCATCTGATATAAAAGAGGAAGGGGACAGTATCTCCTTCCTCTTTTTAACTAAAAGGTTAGCTTATTTTAGGCCGACTTCTTTGTAGTATTTAGCTGCGCCTGGGTGAAGCGGTGCGCTAAGTGCTGCTGTCGCCATATCTTCTTTTGTTAGCGATGCAAATGATGGGTGCAAACGTTTAAATGTATTGAAGTTTTCGAATACTGATTTTGTTAGTTCATACACTGTTTTGTCAGACATTGATTTTGGTGTAACGATTGTTGCGCGAGCACCAAATGTTACTGTGTCTTTCGGTGAACCCGTGTAAGTGCCGCCAGGGATAACTACTTGGCTGTAGTAAGGGTTTTCTTCAATTAGTTTTTCAACGGTAGAATCGTTAACGGTTACAAGTACAGCATCACACGTTGTTGTTGCTTCTTTGATTGAACCATTTGGGAAACCAGCGAAGAATACAAATGCATCGATTTTGTTATCACAAAGTGCTTGAGATTGTTCGTTTGCTTTTAGCTCTGACGTGAGTGAGAACGCGCTGTTATCCCAGTTGTAAGCTTTCATTACAACATCCATTGTGCTGCGTTGACCTGAACCTGGGTTACCAACGTTTACACGTTTACCTTTCAGGTCTTTAAAATCTTTAATACCTGAATCTTTACGAGCAACAATTGTGAGTGCTTCAGCGTGTAGTGAAAACACTGCGCGTAAGTCAGTGTAAGGACCTTGATTTGCGTATTGGTTTAAACCTTTGTAAGCATAAAACTGTTGATCAGATTGTGCTACACCGAAATCAAGTTCACCAGCACGCATAGTGTTGATGTTATAAGCTGAGCCACCAGTACTTTCTACTGAACAACGAATGTTGTGCTCTTTACGGTTGCGGTTTACAAATTTACAAATTGCACCACCGGCAGGGTAATAAACACCTGTAACACCACCAGTACCTATTGTAATAAATTCACTTGCTTTTGCTGTTGCGATACTTGGTGCCGCAGCCGCTATTGTTAAACCTGCTACAGCAAGTGATTTTGCAATTGTTTTTGTAATAGACATGTTGTGTTCCTTTTTATAAGTCATTAGTCGCTTGTTTTACTTCAGGGCATTCTATGGCCATGAAATTGAATCCGTAAATCCAAGTGAGTGTATTTAATCAGCAAAAATAAATAATGCAATACTTATGATACAGCAAAATAACCCGTCATTATCTGTTTTTACCATACTTCGTGACACTAAGTTAACAAAAAGCAAACAATCTACAACTTTGAAATGATTTAAGCTAAATTCTAGTACAGGCAGGGCTCTTAGATAGATTTATTTTTATAAACATAGGTATTTGTAAATTTGAAATGCTTATTTTTTGAAGGGATATCATATTTTGTTAAATCTTCATAACATAACGTAATTATTTATATTTAAAGATAAATCTGTGAGCTCGATCACTGAACTGCTTGGCTGTTTTATGTTCGTTTCTTAAAATGCTAGGGAAATAAAATAGTAATGGTTAGTGCTAAAAGTCGAAAAAATGCTTGAAAGCTTGCATTTTATAGCGTGAAAAAAGTGGGTTCTCGAGTTTGAAATTAATATCTGCACCTTGTTGGCGTTGTGCTAATCTACCACAATCTAATGCTGAAATTACTCCCGCTTTCGGATAACCGCCTATAGTTTGCCGGTCTTGAAGTAAGATAATTGGCAACCCATTTGCAGGTAATTGGACACTGCCTAATGCAATCCCTTCTGAGACCTGTGCTGTTGGCAAGTCGGTAATCATTTCACCCGTTAATTGATAACCCATTCGGTTTGCTTGTGCGCTGATTTGATAGGTATTGCTGAGTAATTGCTGTTGCTGTTTTGAGTTAAGTCGCTGCCATTGATAGCAAGGCAATAGCCCCAGCGTTAACGGCGTTGAATAATTTGGAATATAATGTCGCGGAACCGCCACTTCTATTGGTAATTCTGTTGTTGCTGTCTTTGTGGCTTGGCTAGTTATTGGTAAGCACTGGCCTGCAATTAGCGGTGTGCTTGTTATTTGGCTGAGTTGATCTCGAATAACGGTACTACGGCTATGGTGGTTTGGTTGTGTTTGCAGACCGCCGAAAACGGCAAGGTAGCCGCATTTTCCGGTCTTTGCTGCGCCGTATTGGATGATGTCACCAGATTTTACGTGATGTGTTTGCCAATTAAAAGCAGGCTTATTATTAATGGTAACGCCAAATTCTGCGCCACAAATCGAAATACAGCTATCTGCTAAGACTTCTAAGCTGATTAATCCATAATGAATCTCAATACTTGCCATATTACTGCTATTACTGAGTACTTTGTTTGCCCAGAGATAGGCGTGAAGATCTGCTGGGCCGCCAGGTGTTATGCCTAAATGCTGATAGCCAAACCGACCAAGGTCTTGAATTAAGCTATAAATACCCGGCTTAATAATCTTAAATGCAGACGTCGTTGTCATGATGCTTGGTCCTTTTGGTGGTAATGGTTAAACTCATCAAGTGAAATTTGGTTAAATTTCACTTGGCAGCCAACTGCAAGGGTATCGAGTGCCGCAGGACTTTGACCTATGATTTGCCAGCCTCCAGGACTTGCTTTTGGATAAATGGCGGTTTGGTTATCTGCAATCCCAACACTGCCAGCTACAACCTGTGCTTTTGGTTTTGCGTGCCTTGGTATTTGTATGCGTTTATCTACGTCACCTAAATAGGCAAAATTAGGCATAAAGCCAATAGCATAACAACTATATATAGTAGAAGAATGAATGTTGATAATAGCATCAATAGACAGTGCGCTATGTTGTGATAAGGCGGCAAGATCAGGCGCGAGACTTTGGTGATAACAAACGGGGAGTATGATCAAATCAGCAGTTGTGGTGAATGCTTGATGTGACGCTGGTGTGTGGCTATTTAATACTTGTTTCACGTAAACATGTATTTTATTGATTAACTGATGGGGTTCAATTTTAATGATATTAAAACTAATCAGCAATGTTTGGTATGAGGGAATGATATCAATAATAACAGGGACTAAATCAACCGCATTGTTTAACTGCTGATTTAAGCGGTAGATCAGCGGTAACAGTTGTGTGTTATCTGCATCGGTAAAGCGGATCAGAATCGCATCATAACCAATCATCTCGATCTGGTATTGCATGGTTCACTCCTTGCTTACTGTCATTGCTGATTTTATTTTTGCGATAGCGGCAACAGATAGGGCGTTATCGCCATGCACACAAAGGGTATCTGCATTTAATTTGATGATATTGCCCTTATTGCTCGTCACACTGCCATGCTTGGCAAGCTGCATTGCTTGGTTCACAATCTGACTTTGCTGGGTAAAGACTGCGCCTGGTTGTCGTCTATCTTGCAACAAACCCGCATCGGTATAACAACGATCTGCAAATGCTTCGAATAGGAGTGGCACATTAAATTGGGCTGCAAGGGCTTGACTGCGGCTGTTATCTGTTTGTGCCATTAACATCAAGGGTAAGTTAGCACTAAACGCGGCAACGCCTTTAAGAATCGCAATCAATATCGCCTCATTTTGCATCATGTCGTTATATAGCGCACCGTGCGGTTTGACATAACTTAACGGCATATCTTGTTGTTGGCAGAAAGCCGCGAGGGCACCTATTTGATATAGAATTAATGCTTGAATTTCATCAGTAGTACACTGCATATGACGACGGCCAAAACCAACCAGATCGGGATAACTAGGATGTGCACCAACCACGACATTATAATGCTTAGCCAGAGACACGGTTTGCTGCATAATTAGTGGATCAGAGGCATGAAAACCACATGCGATGTTCGCCATGTCAATGTATGGCATTACGGCTTCATCCATTCCAAGCTGCCAAAGGCCGAAACTTTCACCCATATCGCAATTTAATTTCACTGGTTAATATCCTTATTAACGAAGTCTTTCTATATATAAGCAATGCTTAGTTATTGCAGTAATTATTTATGATAGCAAGTGTTTTATATGAGGGCATTATTTTATGAAGGAGATAGCTAAGGACGTAGAATAAAAACGAGGTGAAGTAGAAAGGTATAGGATAAAAGCCCCAAACAATTAAAGGTATTATTTAGGGGTTTTAGTAATTAAGCAGCAAACTATCTGTTTGGTTGTGCTTTAAATGTTTTTCCTGTTTCAGCTACGCTGTCATTACCCATTAAATAGAGGTAAAGCGGCATGATATCTTCAGCTGTCACTAGTGTTTCTGAATTTTCACCAGGGAAGGCTTTAGCACGCATCCCCGTTCTTGTTGCTCCTGGATTAATACAGTTAGCACGAACATTGGTATTTTCAAATTCGTCAGCCAATGTTTGCATCATGCCTTCGGTCGCGAATTTTGAAATTGCATATTCAGCCCAATAAGCACGGCCTTTCACACCCACACTTGATGAGGTGAAAATAATAGAGGCTTTGTCTGCTTTTCTAAGGACAGGTAATAGCGCGCTGGTCATGAATAACTGTGCTTTAACATTGACCTGCATTACTTCGTCATAGCTCTTTTCATCAATTTGATGGAATGGACCTAATACGCCTAATTGACCGGCATTGTTCAATAAACCGTCTAGTTTACCGAATTGAGCGTCAATGGTATCAGCCATGTCTTTATAGTTTTCAATTGTCGCGCCTTTCATATCAAGTGGAATAATTGCTGGTGTTGGCGCGCCAAGTGCTTCAATTTCGTCATAAACAGCTTCAAGTTTAGCCACTGTTTTACCAAGTAATATGACTGTCGCACCATGCGCGGCATAGGTTAATGCTGCTTGACGTCCAATACCGTCACCGGCGCCTGTCACTAAAATAGTTTTGTTTTCTAATAGATTTTTTTCTGCTTGATAATCCATTTTTAGGGTTCCATATCGACATATCTGACAATATTGTAACCTGCAAAGCTTGTAGATGCGATGCTGTAAATGCTATAAAGAGCAAAAATAGATATAACCGACCGAGGATTAAGATTTGGAATTTTTAAATGAATACGGTATTTTTTTAGCGAAAACGCTAACATTCGTTTTGGCGTTATTATTTGTAGTGGTCAGTATTATCAGCCTTACGTCTAAGCAAAAGAAGACAAACGGGCGTTTAGAGATAACCAATTTATCAGAACAATTTAAAGATGTTGAAGACGAATTACAGTTACATTTAGTATCTGAAGATGAAGCTAAACTATTAGAAAAAGAACAACATAAAGCAGAAAAGAAAAAACACAAAGCTGAGCTGAAAGCGTTTAAAAAAGCGCATAAAGAAAAAGCCAAAGATAAAGAAGAGACTAAAGCAGAAGACGTTGAATCTCGTTTATTTGTGCTAGATTTTACGGCTGGTATTGATGCCAAAGAAGTTGCTTCGCTGCGTGAAGAAATTACCGCTATTTTATTCGTTGCTAACGAACATGATGAAGTGTTAGTACGTTTAGAAAGTGGCGGTGGTGTGGTACACGGTTATGGCCTTGCAAGCTCACAGTTAGAGCGTTTAAAACAAGCTAATATTAAGCTAACAAT
>NZ_JASJHF010000054.1:0-8227 GCF_033791185.1 Moritella sp.
TAAGCATTGTTTTATCTTGGTTCGAGCAAAAAGCAATTGTGGTGTTATTAACGTTATTCGCTTTAGGCATTAAAGGTATTTATACCGGTCCTACTGCTCCTGCGTTCTTAACTGACAACTTGATTAAAGCGCTACAAGATAACTTTGATATGCGCAGTGTTGGTGACGCTGAAACTGATTTAGTGACTATGTTAGCTGGTAAATAGCACTCGCTGATCAATGCGGTGATAAGCCGCATTGGTTAAAGACGTTCGACACGCCGTAAACCCATTCATGGGGATTATTTCTAGAACAGAGGTTGGCATCCATGCCAACAACAGTCGACTTACTTTAATCAATGCTCATGATTTTAGAGCTGCATTCGTCTTAGAAATACAATCACCATTAATAATTACAGCCATAGGTGCAATTCATGTCTTCTTCAAAAACGCCTTCATCGACGCTTACCCCCCCTGCACTTAAGCCCCTTAAATTAAACAGTTCAGGTCTGGGTAAAGCAGCTAAACCTACTACCTCTAAACCAGGAACTTCCAAACTAACGCCCCCTAAGCTTAACTTTGCGCTTAGTGGTAGTAAGCCGACAGGTTCTTCAAAGCTTGCAACACCAAAACTGAGTTTTTCACTTGGTGGCGAAGCTACAAAACCAGTTCTTAAAACAGATGTAAAACCAACCACATGGTCACCTGCAACCACGTCACTAGTACTGGTTAAGCGTGAATTAGAAACCCATGACTCATTAAGCTTTACCTTTGCCGCTGCAGACCAAACTTTATTTGATTTTAAACCGGGTCAATTCGTGACATTAGCGGTAGATATCGACGATAAAACCCATTATCGCGCCTATTCAATTAGCTCAGTGCCACAGCAAAAACAATTACGGTTAACCATTAAGCGTGTACCTGACGGTTTAGTATCGAACTGGTTAGCAGATAACTTAGCTATCGGCGATAACTTATCGGCATTAAACATCGCAGGTCAATTCAATAGCAGCGATTGCCAACACAAAGCAAAACTACTTTTGGTTAGTGCTGGTTGTGGTATCACGCCTGTCATGTCGATTGCCAAAACATTGTTAGCACAAGACAGCGATGCAGACATTGAGTTCTTACATTGCGCCCGAGACAAAGACAACGTTATCTTCCATGCTGAGATGCAAACGTTAATCGCTCAACACAGCAACTTCAAAGTGCAATTATTACTGGAAAACAGTGACGCTTTTGCTAGCTTCAGTAGTGAGAAAAACAGCACTGCTTTAGCACATCAAACAGGCATGGTGAGTAAAGACGTTATTCAGCAGTTATATTCAGATTTACAAGATCGCACTATCTTCCTATGTGGTCCTGTTGGCTTTATGAAAGCAGTAGAGAATATCGCCCAAGAAAGTGATTTTGACATGGCGAACTTCTTCCAAGAAAGCTTTACCCCAGCAGCAGACAACAAACAGCAAGATGACCTTTCACTAGATGCATCAAAAGTATCAGCTGCATCAACAGCCAGTGTGATGCTGTACGTACCCGACTTTGCACTAGAAAAAGAAGTTGCACAAGGTTCATCACTATTAGAGTTACTAGAGAACAATGGTGTGCCAATTATCGGAGCTTGCCGCGCGGGTGTTTGCGGATCATGTAAGTGTAAAGTCACTAGCGGTGAAGTGAAGTCCACCAGCAGTGAAACGCTGACCGCAGCAGAAATTGAACAAGGGTTTGTATTAGCCTGTTCAAGTACAGTTGAAGGAGATGTCACTGTCGCACTCAGCTAGTAAAGCTAATGAGTGAGATAACATAATACCCCTTATTTACAGGGTCAGTAAGCATCGAGGTATCGTGAAGTGGCAGGCTTTATCGATAGCTCGATTTTATGTGTTTCCCTATCTATTCCTCAATCTAGTCAACCAGATTAACTCTGCTACTCTTAATAAGATACATCGTAGAGGATAAACTCAATGAATTATAAACATATATTAGTTGCTGTCGATTTAACTAACCCCAGTGAAATAGTGATGGCTAAAGCGACCTCATTAGCAAGAGAGGCGAATGCTAAGCTTTCACTTATTTATGTTAGTGCGCATCATTTGAAAGTGTCGGGTCCGGGGGACATCCCGTGGTTAGCGTCGCATGACATCGAAGATACAGACACTGACGAAAAAGAGAAGGAGCAATACCAAACAGAGCTCAGCGCATTAGCCGAACAGCTTGATTACCCCGTTGAAAAAACGCTGGTTTTAATGGGTGACTTGGAAGTGAAATTAACAACAGCGATCCATCAATTAGGTGCTGATCTATTAGTGTGTGGACACCATCATGATTTATGGAGTCGTTTATTATCTTCAATACGAAAAATTGCCAACACCGTCGACACTGATTTATTAATTGTTTATCTTGAAAAATAATAAGATAGCCTATTCTCTACGCAGCCTGATATTAAGTAACTTAAGACCTCACAAGCATCGAGTTAAAAAACGCATTTCGCGGCTATTAAGTCGATGTTGTGTTATACGATTGCATGCAAGTATAAAATATCGGCGCTAGTGAACTCAGTGATAGGTTAGCTTTTTTTATTAAATCGGTAGCTTTGGATCTTGGTTTCTTGGCCATCAACAATTGCGTAAGTATCTAAAAACCATACTTTGCTACCTGCAAAACCGAGCTGTAAGTGAAAGTCTTGCCCTGCGACACTGTTGTCAAACAACGCATCACTGTTTGTCGGATAGAAGTTATAACGATTTAAAGCAGGTTGGTACTCCCCTGAAAAATGCACTTCCTGATTATTTTGTTCATTATGGATCACTGCACTGTAGCCATCCGTTGGATTGTACGAAAATTTGGTTGTTAAACTGATATCTACTGCTTCACCATCTAGTTCAACTTGATTGATAGTAACTTGCGCTTTTGTCGTTTTGACTAATTGACCACTTGCATTAGCAGTCGCTTTAGCAGGTTTATCGGCATAACTACCAGAAATAGCGACATCCCAATCCCCCATAAAGTTGTTTAATTCTTCCCAACTATCAGCTTTGCTATCTGCATTCGAACCATTTTGATTACCAACATTTGCAATAGCGTCATCTCGGCTACTACTACGCTTATTATTACGATTTTCTTCTAAATCGACTGTAGCTCCAGCAACACCACCAGCCACACCACCTGCGACAGCACCTTTAGCCGCAAGACCGGCATCACCAGTCAGTGCGCCGAGTGTTAAACCCAATAAGGCACCACCCACAGCGCCTGTTTTAGCCGCTGCGTGTTTGTCATCCTGATCAATTGAAGAGCATCCTGTTACAGTTAGTGATAATGCTACAACCAAACCAGTTAATTTTAGTGGTGAATTTTTCATAATAATAACCTTCTTAATAAACTTTAAAACAAGTCATCCAGTTGATGAACCGTTTTGATGAGGCGATTATTATGCAAAAACGTAAATAGAAATAGTGAGGCATGCTTATAGTTTACATAAGCCAGCTTTATAGTAAGACATTACTCATTGTTTATTATGATAAAGACGATATGCGAGGGCATCTAAAATCGTGCTATCGATATGCTAAATAGTTTGCCTAAATTAAATTTTAGGTCAACTCAGGCTAACATGATGGCGATGTTGATATGACTTTGGACTCAGACCGTAAAAGCGTTTGAAGATACGACTGAAATGACTGCTGCTAATAAACCCCAGTTCAAAACTCACTTGGGTGATCTGCATCCCCGTTTTAATCAATTCAGCTGCTTTCTTCAAGCGTTGTTGCTGCTGAAAAGCCAAAGGCGTACAACCAAAGTGTGCTTTAAACTGATTGAAGAACTTGGTTCTGCACATACACGCAATACGGCACAACTGGTCTATCTCAATACTTTCATTTAAGTGCTGTTGAATAAACTCAACCGCCATGGTTAAGCCACTGTGATCGGGTTGCTGCTGGCAAAACGACATCATAAAGTCACGACTTTGCTGGCGTAACAAACGTACCGTCAATTCAGATACCGCTAAATTAATCATGTAACTACGATCGGGATCATCATCCGCGTATAACTCTGTCATGCGCTGTAACAATGCCTGCGTCTGGGCATTATGATGGGTATGTAATAGCTGCTGTTGATATTGCATTGGACCAAATTCACTGTGCTTTTCAGCTTGAGCATTAAGGTTATCAGCTATTTTAGCTATACGGTCGGTGGATATTTCAATCGCTAGACAGCGAGTTGGCGCGGCTAAACTGGCTATGGGAAAGTCAATTTCAACGCTTTGACTTGGCGCTAATACAAAGGATTCATGGGGTACAAAATCACTGTCATAATTCGAGTCCTGACTATGCATCACTTTTTTACCGCTGATCATGGCGCAAAACAACGGATTATCTGACTTCAACTCCACCCGCTTAGCTTTTTGAAAAGTATCATAAATACTTAATTGAGACTCAGGCCCGTCATAACTGGTTTTATTTTCAATCATCACCTCAGGCTGAAATTCAGGATCTCGATTGGATTCTCGACTAGACAATATCTGCATCACACACTTCCTTGTTATGGACTGACAGTCAATTTTTGCGAACTCCCAGCGCAGTTTATGACACGTCGTCATGATAACGTGTCTCACTCGCACAAAACAATAACTAAAGGAAAGAGTTATGATCTATGCAGCACCTGGAACTAAAGATGCACTTATTAATTTTAAACCTCGCTACCAAAATTTCATTGGCGGTCAATGGGTAGAGCCTCAAAACGGCTGCTACTTTGACAACATCAGTCCAATCAACGGCGAAGTCATCTGTCAGATTCCACGTTCAAACTACCTAGACATCGAACTTGCATTGGACGCAGCGCATAAAGCCAAAGATGCGTGGGGCTCAGCTTCAGTAACTGTTCGCTCTAATACCCTACTGAAAATAGCCGACCGTTTAGAACAAAACTTAACCCAACTCGCTATCGCCGAAACGTGGGATAACGGTAAAGCCATTCGTGAAACACTGGCTGCTGACATTCCTTTAGCGGTTGACCACTTCCGCTATTTTGCGGGTTGTTTACGCGCTCAAGAAGGCAGCATTGGGGATCTCGATGAAAATACTGTTTCATATCATTTTCATGAACCGCTCGGTGTTGTTGGCCAAATAATTCCGTGGAACTTCCCTATTTTAATGGCTGCATGGAAACTAGCACCGGCATTGGCTGCTGGTAACTGCGTGATCTTAAAACCTGCTGAACAAACACCTGCCTCTATCTTGGTATTGATGGAATTAATTGAAGACCTATTACCTGCAGGTGTACTGAATATCGTCAATGGTTACGGCGCTGAAGCGGGTCAAGCTCTGGCTAGTAGCACACGTATTGCTAAGATTGCCTTTACTGGTTCAACGCCTGTTGGTTCGCATATTCTAAAATGCGCGGCTGAAAACATTATTCCATCAACCGTCGAACTCGGTGGCAAATCACCAAACATCTTCTTCCCCGATATTATGAACCATGAAGATGCTTATCTGAGTAAATGTATCGAGGGCGTGGTATTAGCCTATTTCAATCAGGGCGAAGTATGTACTTGTCCATCGCGCTTGTTAGTACATGAAGATATCTATGAGCAGTTTATGGCTAAGATCATCGAGCGTACTCAACAGATCAAACGTGGTAATCCACTCGATACCGAAACCATGGTTGGCGCGCAAGCATCGAAAGAACAATTTGAGAAGATCTTAAAATACATCGAGATTGGTAAAGAAGAAGGCGCTGAACTGCTTATCGGTGGCGAGATTGAAGAAGTGCATACCGATCATGAAGACGGCTTCTATATCCAGCCGACCCTGTTTAAAGGCACCAATAAAATGCGTATCTTCCAAGAAGAGATTTTTGGCCCAGTGATCGCAGTAACGACCTTCAAAACTGAAGCAGAAGCATTAGAGATAGCCAATGATTCTGAATTTGGTTTAGGTGCTGGTGTTTGGAGTCGCGACATGAATGTAGCTTACCGTATGGGTCGTAAGATCCAAGCAGGTCGCGTATGGACAAACTGTTACCACATGTACCCTGCCCACGCAGCATTTGGCGGTTATAAGAAATCAGGTGTTGGTCGTGAAACCCATAAAGTGGCGTTAGAGCATTATCAGCAGACTAAAAACTTACTGGTTAGCTATGACGTTAACCCGCTTGGTTTCTTTTAATTTAACCTTCTAATTCTAGTTTATTCCATTAGCAGCTTAACGGTTATTTCATTATCGCATTATCGCATTATCGTTAAGTTGCTGAGTTAGATCTTTGTTTCCGTCTTTATGTATTTTTAATCCAAACAAAGATAATTAAAAATAAACAAACCTCATGTCTTATAACTAGCAAGAGTGATCTAAATTGCTAACCATTATCACTTAACCTCTTCATATGAGTGTATCAAGTAATCAAACCCAACCCAGAACAGAGTAAGACTTTTATTGAAACTCCCCCTTTCTTTAGAGTTACATTGATCCTTTTTCAATATTCATTCGTATAGATTCATTAAGAATTATGAGTAGGTAGGGAAACCAACGTACTTAGATATCACGCTATGGCAGGCGTCGATGGTTATACCTGTTGGTTACTTACAATTTTCTTCAATAAAATTGAAAATTTGCAGTCGATAAACCCATTGCTAAAAGATGAGGCGTTAATGAATATTTTCATTTTAGATAATGACATTCAAAAGTGTGCACAATACCACTGTGATCAACATGTGGTGAAAATGATCTTAGAAAGTGTACAACTACTCTGTACTGCATTAAATAAAAAAGGCTTCATAACTCCTTACAAGTCGACGCATTCAAATCACCCTTCAGTATTATGGGTTGAAGAGTCTTATGACAATTTTTTGTGGCTTAAACAATTAACGTTGGCACTCAATAATGAATATAAATATCGATACAATAAAGAAGTAGATCACAAATCAATAGCAACGCTAAATGAAATTAGTCACTATTCATTTCCGGCCATTGGTCTAACCGCTTTTCCTCAAGCGATGCCAGACAAATATAAAGTTGATAGCGATGCCGTCAGTGCCTACAGAAATTTCTATATCGGGGATAAATCCAAATTTGCAAAGTGGACTAAACGTGTGGCGCCAAATTGGTTTATCGAAGGGTTATAAGCGCTTCTGATCCTACATTTAAAAGCAAACTCCCCCTCAGTCCTCAGTCCTTAACCCCCACCCACACATAATAACTTGCATTTTCTCACCAACTAATAGATCATTTGTATAGTCAATTAAGCTTAATTGATTACTTCATTGTACTGCTATTAAAATTAGACGTTATCAAGGTTAGACACTATGAACAGTTCGCCGCGCTATATTCAGATCCAAGACTTCATTCTTGAAAAAATCAATACGCACGTCTGGCTGCCTGGTAGCAAGATCCCAACAGAGCTAGAGTTAACCAAGCAGTTTAACGTCAGCCGGATGACAGTGAATAAAGCCATACGCGATCTAGTCAACCAAGGTCTATTAGAAAGAACGCCGCGTCTAGGGACGTTTGTATGCCAGAAAAAGGTCGAGTCATCCCTGAGTGATATTCGTAATATTGCCGATGAGATCCGTCAGCGTGGTAAAACCTACAGCAATAAAATACTGCGTCAGGTGACAATACCTGCAGATGATGAAATAGCGATGCGCTTGGGTGTTAAAATAGACACGCCTATTTTCTTTAGTGAAATCATACATTACGAAGACGATATCGCATTACAGTTAGAAGTGCGTTGGGTCAACCCACAGTTTGCACCAGAGTACATCACGCAAGATTTCAGCCTAGCGACACCCAATGAATACTTAACCAAAAACTGCCCATTAAGTTCGGTTGAACATACTGTAGAAGCTGTCATGCCAAGCATCTCTATCCAACAGCACTTGAATTTAACAGCACTGCAACCATGCTTGTTACTCAATCGTCGCACCTGGAGCAAGCAAGATCTGATTAGTGTCGCCCTGCTTTATCATCCAGCAGATAGATACAAACTAAGTCTAAAAGCTGAAATATAGCACTGCATATTATTCGCCAAATTAAATTATTCCGCTAAACTATTACCTACTCTTACGCTAAACTATTACATCTCTCTTACGCTAAATAGTGTGTCGGTTTAATATCGACATACATCATAAAAAACCATTCTAAAATTAACAAAACCACAACTAGATCACAACAAGTCTATTTAGAACTTGCGCTGCATCCTTAAATTGTCTATTTAATTGTATATACATTTAAACCTGCATTTTTAATAAAGGTTTATAA
>NZ_JASJHF010000055.1:0-27930 GCF_033791185.1 Moritella sp.
CAGCTGCTCAGCCGTGGTCATTACATCAATCTGAGCATCAAGTTCAAGCGCCAAATAACGACAAATCCCTTTCAATTGATGCTTAAGTGAATTCAGTTTTTCGCTACTTTCAAGTAATCCGCTTTGTGTGCGAATATTGGCTAATTCACTCACTAACGCTTGATATAACGGTAACCGTCGTTTCTCACTACAGCGATTAAAAAACAGCCTTAAGCTATCACTAATATTATTCATCATGAGCACTAACCTCACGGTGTTCATAGCGATTAACCCACGCATTTAAATAACGCCCTTCCATTGGCGGACTATATAAATAACCTTGTGCTATATCACAGCCTAATTCAGCCAAAATATTAAGCACACTTTCTGTTTCAATACCTTCGGCAACCACACTCACCGACATTTTTTTAGCTAAAGCGATCGTCGACTCAACAATAAGGTGATGCTGCGCATTAGTATCAATGTCGCATACAAAAGAACGGTCTATTTTTATTTCATTAAAAGGAATGGTATCTAAACGTTCGTAAGTCGAATAACTTTTGCCAAAGTCATCCAGTGAAATACCAATATCATTAATGATGAGTCGTGCAATAGAGTTTAATACTCTGGCTTGATTAATGATCTCTTGCGATTCAGTCAATTCGAGGATGAGTTTAATGTGCGAATGTGCTTGCTTGTGACGGATAATGTAATCAATCAAATCATCGCTCACCAAATCTTTAGCAGTGACATTAATCGATAATGTATAACCCACCAAATTTGCTTCTTTTACCCAAAGCTTGAATGCCTTAGCGATAATGATCTTAGTAAATTCAACGTTCAATCCAGCTTTATCAATCAAAGGTAAAAATGTATCAGGATAAATATAACCATTTTCATCGTACATTCTCGCTAATACTTCAAAGCCCGTAATACCTTTACTTTTCATGTCAACTTTAGGTTGAAAGCAAAGCAATACTTGCTCATCAGCAAGCAACTGATTGATATCATGATCAGAAACATAATTAGGCGCTTTAACCTCCCCCGTATTGTCGCACAAGCTTTGCAAACGCAGTGTTTCAACTAATATGGCATCCACATTAATCGGCTTTTCAAAAACCCCCACCACATTCAATTTCAGGCCACGAGCAATACTGCTGACCAGCTCAAGCGTGCGCTTATCGGATGAACTAATCACCGCCAGTGGTATCTTGGAATAACAACTGTGTACAGACAAAAAGTTAATGACTTCCATGCCATCACTGTTATCCATTTTTAGATCTAAAATAAGCAAATCGATATGACCATCCGCGGTAACGATTACTTCAATACCTTGATGAGCATTTTCAGCCTCGAGTGTTTGAATGTCCTTATTTAAAGTGTAATTTTCAAGGTCGGATTTAATCGCTTCTCGGACAAATTTTTGGTCATCAACAATCAAAATATTCATAATTACTCCGCTATATCTCGATAGTTGTAGGTTGCATGTCTTGTGTCGGAATAACAGAAAGCATTAGCATATTTCGGTTTGCCATCACTTCAGATCGGCTCATAATAAATGAATAATTCTGAATAACTTTAGCTTGGTGTTCAACTGGTTTTACTTTAAACATCGGGATCTTCATCTGCATTAATTTTTGTTTCAATTTACTATCACAAGTACTAAAGCTCAGATACTCAATGGTGTTATCCATCGCTAGCTGGTTTAGGTAGATGGACATCATATGGTTATCAATTTGTGGTGATACCCCAAATGATGACAGTACAAGCAGTACATTCGCTCGGTCTTGTTGGGCAATATTCAATAAATCAAGGACCCCTGTCGTGCTATTCATAAACTCAAACAAGGCTTTGGAACTCACTTTACAAAACAAACAATGCCCGACCAATTGACTTAAACTACAAAAAGCCGACATTAAAGTAAGCTGTTTTAACAAGTCGATAGATGTCGTGTCTTGACGAGTCGGAAATAAACGAGGATTGCCTTCATACATTAAACTAAGCTTAAGAAACCGCTCAAAATGGTCATGTTCAGGGGGAATATATTCAATATGGTATTGCTCATGCTTATAATAAGGGTGCGCTGCTTTATCATTTTTATCACCCACAGAAAACTGCAGAGAGCAGATGCTCTCTTCTACAAAATCAGTATCGGAGCTATAGATATTAAAGAGATCATCACCAAATACTTCTGCAATTTCGGACTGCTTCGTTAAAGAGGGGGTATTAATACCACGTTCCCAACGACTAATTGAGATCGTATCTAAACTATCAAAAGAATGACTTCTTTCATTTAATAAAGCCCGAAGGCCTTCTTGTGAAAGGTTATGCTCGGTACGTATTTTTCTTAAAAAACTAGAGAATACTCTCATTATGACTGTTTTTGGATAAGAGTATTTTTTATATCCCATCTTCACTTCCATTTAGACCTAATGCCGTTATAACAAACCTAACCATCGTCATTGTTCAATTACATTAAACGATCAGTTTAAAGCAAAAAATCACCAAACAATATATTTTAAAATATATGTTTATGGATACACTAATTCCACAGTAATAAATTTAATTTAATTTAAATAAATGCCTAGTTACTAACCAGAAATCGACTAGGCATGTTTTTATAAATCGTAATAATTATTACTCTAGCGACAGATGTGACAGCTCGTTATGCTATTAACGCAATTATGGTCGGCACCAGACAACGGATGCCACTAAAACACCAGAGAATGCATATTCAGGTTGGGTATTAGGAATACATATGAACAAGTCAATTATACCATTTGATAGGACCGCGAAACTGCTGCATTGGATGTCAGCAATCGTCATACTATGGGCGACCACGTCCGGATTATATATCGCCTTTTTTGAACTTGAATCGACTATAAAAAACCATATTTTAAATTTTAATGTGTCGATAACAACAGTATTTATCCCACTATTTTGTTGGCGAATTTACCACCGAATAAAACGTGGCGTCCCCCAAGCACACCCTGCCATGTCTAGTTTAGAGATAAAACTCGCACACGCCGGACACACCTTACTTTATGTACTGGTTTCACTTGTCTTAGTGAGTGGCGTATTAATGATGGGTCATGACGTGAAAGTATTTCAGTTATTTACTATCCCACAGTTACTCGAAGATAAACGCACGATTCACTTTTTTGAAGCCTTGCATTTATATACCTGCCGATTATTGGCTCTGTTGGTAATCTGTCATTTAGCGGCATTAATAAAACATGAGATCATGGGTAAGCGCATTTTGAAAAGAATGATTTAGTAAAAGTCGATTGCTTTGCATACGTTCCGCCATTGCCGTTCGGTCAGAGCGTATGCCAATAGGGTAGTGAATGAGTTAAGTATTAACTGTGTTATCGGGTTGGATAACGTTATGCTCCGCCTCATCGATACAGCACTCATCTTGTAAAAAACCGATCACAGCTTGTAATTTGTCGTATTCCGCGACGCAATACAAAGTACGGCCTTCACGACGCTGTGAAAGTAAACCTGCCGATGCCAAACTTGAAATATGGTGAGATAGTGTTGAGCCAGGGATTACTAATTGTTCTTGTAAGCCACCCACCGCAATACCTTGATAACCCGCACGGATAATACTTTTAAAAATAGTTAATCGGGTTGGATGACCAAGCTCTTTCAGTGCTTTAGCAATAATATCAATATCCACTTATTTACTCCTTTTTATACAACGCACCCTTTGATAACGTATATTTCGATATTAGCAGAAATATACGTTCACTACCAATAGATAACATTATCACCGCAGGCAGGTTAGTCCATTTAATGAATAATACTGGTATTTTCGTTTGCTTTCAGCACTAACTTTTCGCCAAGTTCTTGCATTAATACATCAAGCCATTCGTAACGCTTACGATACATTGCACGTTTACTACGTTTAATATCTTCTGGTAATTTTCTGACTTCAAGTAAATCGAGTTGATACAGGTGCTTACTGTATTTAGTTGCACCTAATGATTCCCAGTGGCCGTTGTAATTGGTTTTTATTTTGTCATCAGCATAACGTTTTGAGCTATAAATATGCCCTTCATTAGCGACCAATAAAAGCAATTTAACATCCCAAACATTAGCAATCATGGTGAGTATTTTGACCATCAAATCTTTCGGTCTCTGACCAAAATGTTGTTTGGTAAAATATTTAATTTGATCATTAATTTCAGGCGTGCTTTTCGGCCCTTGCAGACTGCCGACCGTGATCGTACGCCCCTTCATCGGATCATCAAAAACACTAAAGGTGATAGAATAAAAAATATTACCGCTTGGATCCAACAACTTCATGCACAAATCACCTTCTTTATGATTTGAAGCAAAATAGCTTAGTCTTACACAGTATTCATCTTCACCCACAGTGAATCGAGAAACTTCAATTCCCTGCGTTGTGTTATAAATAGCAAGCCCAGTTTGCGTCGGTAAACATTCACTAATAAAGCGATAATGCCCAACAACTAATTTAGTTCGACTTGCAATACCATTACCAATATGCAGATAAGGACGAAATGTTTTTTCCAAAAAACGCACATCTTGTTGCAGTAGCAATTGAAGAAAAGGTGCATTAATACCACGCTGAAACTGACGAAAATATGGATAAAGTATCATTGTTCGCAATACAAATTTAGACCGGTATTTTTTTTGTTTCTGTTGCATTTTTAAATTAGAAAACTGATTTTCGCTCAAGTCTGGATAGGCAAGCCAACTTAACTCTCGGATACTTTTACTGTGCATTCTTGATACCTTAATTATGGACACTACTCATAAAATATTGCCGTCCCATCACACCACTCACGACTGTTCGCCTGGTAGGATGAATGACTGCAATATAATGAATTAGTGGTCATATATACACTTGAAATACCTAGCAATAAACAAAAAAACTGTAAGAGTATGTCAGTACTCTAGCGTTCGCCAAGGCATTCACAATGTAATTTTAAGGTTACCTCTTAATTATTTAACTCAAATCAATCGCGTATTTTTTCAGTAATTCCATCGGTACTATTTCCAATGCCTTGATGTGTGTTCTTTTCAAATAAACGCGAGGTGCCATATTATCTTCTAGTGCTTGCAACCAGCGTGCTGCACACAAACACCAACGCTGACCCGCTTGTAATCCCTTAAAATCCGAACCCGGTGCCGGGGTTGACAAATCATTGCCCTTAAAACGAGAATATTGCAAAAACTCCGCCGACGCTTCAATACACACAGTATGTGAACCGATATCTTGACTACAGGTATTGCATGATCCATCGCGATAAAAACCAGTAACCGGATCATCACCACACAATTCTAATTTTTCCCCAAATACATTTACTGAATCAAACATTTCCATTGTCTACGTCCTTAGCAATTTGAGTTAATACCTCATAACCCTAGCACTTATTATTTTAGTCGTCTATCTAGCCACTTGATGATGTAATGACGGTACTATAAGCAATAGCGTATAATGATATTTCAATGCGTTGTAGCGCATAAATTTCATTAATTTTGCATAGGAACATCATGGAACTCATTTATAACGGCCCTATCGATGGCCCATTATTTGTATTTGCGCACGGCGCCGGTGCGCCAGCTACCTCTGACGTCATGGAAACTATCGCCAAAGGACTCGGCCAGCAAGGTATTCGCGTGGCGCGTTTCAATTTCCCTTATATGCAGCAACGTATTGATAATGGAACTCGCCGACCACCAGAGCGCGCGCCTAAGTTAATTGCCCAGTTCCAGCAATTGATTGCCAGTATTGAGCAACCTATGGTGATCGGCGGTAAATCCATGGGGGGGCGTATGGCCAGTTTAGTGGCATCCGATCCCACCACTGACGCGTTATCCGTTAATGCCAAGGTAAAAGGTATCGCCTGTTTAGGTTTTCCTTTTCATCCCGCCAATAAACCTGAGTCACTGCGCACCGCACATTTTCCATTGATCCAACAACCCGTATTTATTGCCCAAGGCGATCGCGATAAGTTAGGCACTAGGGAAGAAGTCAACAGCTATGGTCTGCCAGAGGATATTGAATTTTTGTGGTTAACAGACGGGGATCATGATTTAAAACCCAGGGTGAAAAGCGGCTTTACCCACCAAGCTCATTTACACACGACCATAGTTAATATGGCCACGTTTATTAAAAAGGTATTAACGTAACAACGTTACTCAATACATTTAAGCTCATCATTACGCTTCGACAAGTGTTTAAATGACGCCATCATGTTAGAGCTTATGACAAACTGCTTGGGTGGTACTAGCACCTGCAAGCGATAGTCGTTGGATGTTTTATCCGCGGTTGTTAGCGTACTCGTTACATCGACAGGCGTGACAATGACGACTTTCAATTCAGGAGCGCGAGCAAGGATACTTGCTGCAGTGCCCAAGCCATTCTCGGTATGGAATTTACCGGCAATATGCAACACTTGTTTATGCCGACCGCCTACAAAAACGTTACTCGGTTCATCTGTCAGCGGTGTATTTGAATTACCTGCTAGTAATGAATTTGAATGATCAGCTAAATAATTAACAATACTCTCTGCCATAGTTTCATCCCACGTCACTTGCGCAGCAAATTTATTTTCATTCTGGCTTTCATCTCCATGATGCATAGATGCCATAAAATGGGTTTTGTACGCTGAGTCTTGGGTATTAATATTCGCCGCTAACCAAGTACGTTGCTCTGCAGGTAATTGAGCAACATAATTCATGCCTTCTGTACCGATGCAACGAATGATGTGCTTCGGGGCATTAGCGGCAATAATATCAATGTTGTTAGTCTTGGCTAATTCTACTAATGGGCGGTAATCACTACTGTAATTTGGCCACGCATTAGCTCGGGTTATTAATGTGCCTTCACCAATTTCACCCGCTAAGTAAGCATCGACTACCGTTTGTTTATCACGGGTGAATTGCTCCATTGATAGCGCTACATCATCACCAGCCGCAAGCATGGCTTGTAATAACTCGGTTTGAAAACGGTGGATACCTGTGTGGGTATGCCACTCTCCCACCAGCACCACATCAGCGTCTTTAATCTCTTCAACAAAGCGCGACAAGCTAATATCCTGACCAGAAGATGACTGTAAGTTATAATCAAAGTAAGTAGTTACTTCCTGTTTATAACTTGCTTTATCAGCAATATCTAAAGAGGGGGAAGCAGCACAACCAGATAATAATCCAGCCAAGGCTATACGCATGCCGTTGCGTTTATAACGTCTTAATAATTTTGTAGATGTGAATAATGCTTGCGGATAATTAAACATAAAGCGCCCTAATCATGACATGTAGATTAAATAAAATGCAAATAAAGAGTAATAAGAATACTACAACAAGCACTGCTTCGTGGCGGCAACAACCGTCTTAACACGGCTGGGCATAAACTTATTTAAGTGAACGCCAAGATACAGCGTTTCAGCCACAGGGACTGCAAGATGATGAACTTTCACCTTCTCAGGAAACGGGAAATCAGCAACGGCATAAGCAGGCAATACCGTAAAACCAAGCCCTAAACTCACCGGCTCTAAGATCAAACTGATTTGATTGGAAAAACCGGCCTGTTTAAACTGATTATAATGTTTAAATTCAGGGTAATTAGCCCCGAGTAGCAGGCTAGAGTGGAATGCACCGTCGGGATGGTCGATAAAACCTAATTGCATTAATACTTGCCAACTTGGCTCTTCAACATCGGCAGGAGTGACTAACAATAATGATTCTTCTGCAATCGGCTTTAAGCTCACTTCTGCTAATGTCGATGAGCTGGTCATAAAACCAATATCCACACTGTGTTCAGCAATGGCTTTTTCTATTGCAGCGTTCGGTGCAAAGCGATAATCAATCACCAATTGCGGATGCAGCGCTTGTAACCCCAGTAAATAGCGATACAACTTTAAACCTATACTACCCGGAGACATCACTCTGACCAAGCCTTCAAAAGCAGGGTCTGTCGTCACCCGTTGTTCGAGTTCGGACAGTGAGTTGATTATCTGTTTACCCTCGGTATATAAGCGTTGTCCCGCGTCCGTCAGGCTAAACTGCTTGCCTTCACGGATAAGCAGGTCTTGACCTAACTGCTCTTCTAATTTGCGGATATGCTGGCTAATACCTGACTGCGTCATATTCAGACGTTCAGCACTGCGGGTAAAGTGGCCGATTTCCACCAGAGTACAAAAACTGCGGAGTAATACAGGGTTAATCATTAAATTTTATTCTCAAATATATTTTAGTTGATAACTATATTTAATGATTATAGGTAATGATTAGCTATTTGTATGCTGTTTGCACTTTAAACAGAATACCAATGATAAGAAATGTATACCCACGCGCTTTCTGCTACGCAGGTATTACAGTTGCGGATAATTTCTATTGCCTTATTTAATTACGTGCTAAACCATCGCAGCTTGCGCAGGAAGATCATTGCGCGATGCCCCCTGAAGACCAGTTGGCTGTGAACCAGGCAGCTTGATCGTTAGTGTTATTAGCAGCGAAATAACTAATAGCCCTAGCATAAGATAGAAAGTCGCGGCGAATCCACCGAACACTGATGCCACGATAGAACCAATAATACTACCAAGACCAAAACCAAGATAAATGAGACCGTAGTTTTTGGTCAAGTTGTTTAAACCGAAGAAATCACTGATCAATGATGGGTATACGGTGATCGTGCCACCGAAACTAAAGGCGATACATACCACGGCAAAGTAAAAACTGAACATACTTTGCTCAGCAAAAAGTAATGCCGATACACCTGCTAAGCAGATAAACAATGCAATCGCGATCACTTTAATACAGCTAACGCTATCTGAAAGCACGCCAAGTACTAAACGCCCACTCAGATTGGCAACAGCGATAAGCGCAACCGAACTTGCGGCGATAGCCATAGGCAGATGCACATAACTCTCACCGATATCTTTGGCAACGCCAATAACATACAAACCACTCATACAAACCGTTAAAAATACCAATGCCAGCATCCAAAACTGTGAGCTTTTCACTGCTTCTGCCAGAGTGTAATCACGTACAGGCGTTGCTGCTGCAGTTTGTTGTGGCTCTTGCTTAGGTGCATCTTTCATCATCAGACCACCAATAATAACCATGACCATAGCAATCAAGCCCCAAGTGCTAAAGGTATTTTCTAAGCCACTATTAGTGAGGAAATACATATTGATGTATTTAAAGCCAAGACTACCTAAACCATATGCACCAATAGCACAGGCAGAGACCAAACCTTTACGTTCGGGAAACAGTTTCACGCAGTTAGATAGCGTCATTAGGTAACCAGTACCATCGGCAAACCCAACTAACAGACCGGCAAACACATACAATAAAATAAGATTAGATGCATAGGCGGTGAGCGTTAAGCTGGCACCCAATAATAACCCAGCGCAAATCGTCACTTTACGTACACCAAAGCGCTCTTGCAATTTGCCTGACAATGATGATGCAATAGCTAACGATAAACTTAAAATACCAAAAGAAAAAGCCACACGGCTAACTGGCACAGATAACTTGTCTGCCAGTTGTGAATTAAACAGACTCCACGTATACACCGACCCTAACGCAAACTGGGTGATGATAGTGCCAAGCAACGTAAAGAGTCGATCTCGGTTTGATATTTTAGTCGTCATAAGGTAAATCTCCAACGAATTTAAAAGCGTGAAGGTGACGGTATGGGTCACCTTGTTAAGCCACTAAAATACGGGGTCTGCTGGAGATAACAATAGGCGGAAAACAATAAAAAATGAGATGCAATAAGTACGGCATGAAGTGCAATATAGCGGCATGAATTACAATTTCATTAATTCACGAAAGGCTTTTATATTGCTGCGACTCACTGGTATTTCATTGCCGATATCATGTACTTTGAGTTGGTAGGTACAGTTCACCCAAGGGATTATTTCTTGAATTTTGTCGATGTTGACACAGTAAGAACGATGACTGCGAAAAAAGCGCTGCTGAGGTAAGCGATTAATCAATTCACTCATGGTGAAAGGCACAATAAAAGCATCGTCTTTGGTAAACACATTGGTCACTTTCTCATTCGCTACCGCATAGTAAATATCATCGATGGCGGTAACGAAAATACGGTTGTCCTTAATCAGATTAATGGTTTTAGATCTGACGTCTTCAGGGGCTGTGACTTGGCATTGGTGAGTAGCTTCTAACTTGGCTAACAACCCAATAATACGTTTTTCATTCAGCGGTTTTAACAAGTAATCAAACGCTTCTAATTCAAAAGCATCCACTGCAAATTCTTTATAAGCTGTGGTAAAGACAATATGCGGTTTTTCAGAAAATTGATGAATATTACGGGCGAGCAGCATCCCATCAATTGACGGCACATTAATATCTAAAAAAGCGATATCAACCTTATGAGTTTGTAGATACTTAAAGGCTTCTAAGCCATCTTCAAAGGTAGCGATAATCTCGATATTACTATGCCGTTCAATTAAATACGTCAGCTCTTCCCTTGCTAAATACTCATCTTCTACGATCAGGGCTTTCAACATGCTGTTACCTTTCCTTTCAATTCAATTCATTGACGTAAAATACTATTTCAGTGCCTTGCTCAAGGCGTTTAATGTACAAGCCCTCGCCATACAATAATAAGATCCGCTGATGCACATTCATCAAACCAATATGATGACTTTCCATCGTGCCGTTATAGAGCTTATCTATGACATTTTGGCTAATGCCGATACCGGTATTTTGAATGGTGATTTTAAAACGTTGGCCATCGCGCTTTACCGCAATATTGACACTCCCAGGCTGGCGAGAAGGCTGAATACCATGCTGAATGGCATTCTCTACCAAAGGCTGAATCAGTAAACACGGTATAGTGGGATGTACATCATCAACATCGAACGTGACTTCAAGCTTGTCACCAAAGCGGGCCTGCTCAATCGCGACATAATCTCTGACTTGTTGTAACTCTTCTTGGATATCGATCAAGTCATTATTACGTTCAAGATTATAACGGAGGAAATCGGCTAAATTGGCAATCAATTGCCGGGCTTTATCGGGATTAATGCGCACTAACGTGGAAATAGCATTCAATGCATTAAATAAAAAGTGCGGGTTAATTTTACTTTGTAATGCAGAAAGCTCGGCTTTACTGGTCATGGTCTTCAATTGCTCTAGACGTGATACTTCCATCTGCGTAGAAATCAATTGCGATAAGCCGATAGCCATTTCACGTAATGAAGGTCGAATACGGTGTCGCTGGCGATAGAATATTTTCAAGGTGCCACTGACTGCGCCATTTTCCCACAAGGGAATGATTAATAGTGAATGAAAACCGTGTACATTGAGGTTATTACTGATAATTTGCTCGCCGCTGTTAACCGCCTGCCGAGTCATGGCACTGATTTGGTGATAAGTATCTAAGTAATCTTTTTGGCCGATACCAACGTAAGCTAATACATCTTTGACATCAGTAATAGCAACCGCATCAGCATGGGTTTCTTCACGAATAATACTGCATACTTTAGTCAGTGAATCGCGATTGTTTTTACGAAAATAAGGTAAGGTTTTATTGGCGATATCGAGGGCAAGCTTTGCTTGTTTAGCGGCGATCAAATCTTGTTCATCATCTAAATCTTGCACCAATTTGATAATAAGTCCAATGCACACGGCCCCTCCAATCATCGGCATGCTAATGTGTTTAACAATGGTGTACGCGAGTTCCTTATCTTCAGATAGCAGCACAATTAAAATCATGGTTAAAATTTCGCAGAACATACCAGCAATAATGCCCCATTTTGCATACGATTTTTTGTGGCAGCGAAAATGGATCCACGTTGCTAATAGTCCGGCAATCATACTGGAAATTAAACAAGCTAACGAGGTGGGTCCGTCCATGTCGATAATATAGCGGTGTAAACCTGAAATAATTCCCGCAGGAATAGCCACCCAAGGACCAAAAATAATCCCGCCAGACAAGACCGCAATAATGCGCACATTGATGAGTGACCCTTCGACCTTGACACCGGTGTAGTTACTGAAAACAGCAAATAGAATGAACAGTGCAGAGATGAGCGCAGTTTCAACTGGGTGTCGTTGGGTTTTGATAACAATATGCTGGAATAAATTGGTGCGGGTTAAGAAAAATAATGCCATTAGCATCAGTGCTGCGCGTTCAAATACCGCCAGCAGCATCATAAATTGTTCGGTGTACACAGAGAAAAGCCTTAATGTCGTCGTAGAGAAGATATTTACGTTGTTATTCTACGCCTAACATTAGCCATGCTCCAGCTGTAACGCGTTAGGCTTACTTATCTAAACATTAAGACATCAATTAGTAAATGAATTGACTTCTTCAGCGGTTAAATAACGCCATTGCCCTACTTCCACATCTAACTGTATCGCGCCAATTTGTTCACGATGCAAACTCACAACCCGATTGCCCACCGCTGAAAACATCCGTTTCACTTGATGAAACTTGCCTTCAGTGATGGTCAGTAACACTTCTGTTGGAGCCACAACCTCTAAGATTGCCGGACGCGTTAATTGTTGCTCACCTTGTAGCTGCACACCATGGGCAAATTTGACTGCAACATCATCAGCAATGGCACGCGATAGCCCAACCCGATAGACCTTTTGGCAATGCTTAGTCGGAGTAATAATATTAAATGACCAGCGGCCATCATCTGTCACCAAGACTAAACCAGTAGTATCGGCATCTAAACGCCCTGCGACATGTAATTCTGATGCATTTTCAACATCAATGTAATTAAACAATGACGGATAAGCTTCATCGATATTAGAGCAAATAGTATCAGCAGGTTTATGCATCAGGATGTAACGCGACTCTCTGGCGGTAAGTACCTCACCATTTAAAGTAATGGCATTATCTTCATGCACCTGGGTGGCAACATCGACAATAACAACATTGTTAACCAGAACGTTTCCATCACAGATCTTCGCCGTGGCTTGTGTTCTGCTTAGCGCGGTACTTTTACAAATAAACTTATCCAATCGCATTTATAACTGACCTACCAATTTATAAGACACCACGTATAACTGCTCAATACCCGGGTAAATATCTTGGATCACCTGTTTAAGTACAGCTAAAGTCATATTTTCTTGTTCGGCATGAAAGTCCGTTAAATCACGAAACCAAATAGGCGTGACAGCAAGAATAGCAAGTTGACAAAACTCACGACCGTCTTCAAGTGTAGAAACAGTCACGGTTGTACCTGGTAGGTAATATTTTTCAGTTTCATCACGAATAGTAATGGTCTTTTTTCCAGAACAAATATCAGCTTCAAATCGTTCGAAAAAGGTCATCGAGGTGGGTGTTGGCATGCGGGTTTCAACTCTAAAAATAACAGTTGGCGATTATATCAACAGAACCGCAAGTTGGACTAATATTAATGGCGAAAGCTAAATTAAAAAAGCGGTGACTACATTTCGCCACCGCTTATTCTGTCTAAAAACGAGTATTATTTGTCATGCTATTGCACTGTGATGGTTGGTACTGTGATGTCTGGTACTGGGAATATCTTGTCATACGCGACGTTATAGCCATAAGCGTAAAACAAATAGAAAATAACCATACTCATATCCAGTAAAAACGCATCCCATAAACTGATATTTAAGAACCACGCCATAAACGGAATAGTTAAAAACAGTAAACCGCCTTCAAAGCCAAGACTATGGACAATACGGATCAGGGTTGTTTTGGTCACGGTACCCATTTTTCTCAGCATGTATTTATCAAAACCTATGTTATAAACATAGTTCCAGCCAGTTGCGACCACCGAAAATATCACGCCCATTACACCGACATGACCCACCTCAAAACCGAGTTGACTCATCGCGCCCATTATCGCAATTAAGCCAAATATCTCAAATAAGATAGCGTGTCTAATACGGTCTAACCTTGTTCTCATTTTATCGTTCTCCACATCATAATACTGGTATTAATATTTATTACGGCGGCTATTCTATAGTAAAAAGTTATAACTTAAAGTTGGCTTCCATCTGTTTTTCGGATGGATTAATTTAATGTTCCCTATTGCGCAGTCATCGGCACTGGGAATATTTTGTCATACGCTAAGTTATAACCATAAGCGTAAAACAAATAGAACACCACCATACCAATATCCAGCACAAACGCGTCCCATAAACTCAGATCTAAAAACCATGCCATAAACGGAATAGTTAAAAGCAGTAAACCGCCTTCAAAACCAAGACTATGAACAATACGTATCAGAGTCGTTTTAGTTACCGAGCCCATTTTCTTAAGCATGTAGTTATCAAAACCTAAGTTATAAACATAATTCCAACCCGTCGCGATAACCGAAAAAAATACGCCCATGACGCCGACATGGCCGAGCTCAAAACCGAGTTGGCTTAACACCCCCATGATTGCCACTAGGCCAATTATTTCAAATAAAATCGTGTGTCTAATACGGTCTAATCTTGTTCTCATTTTATTCTTCTCCACATCATTATGCTGTATGCCGTAATCATCGTAATTACCGTGCACATACTGGTAAAGCTTTCTTATGACGGCCATACTATCGCAAATGATTATAACTTAAAGTTAGTTTCCATCCGCTTTACGGATGGGTATGACATCACAGTTAGATTTATTGACAGATGCATACACAAGCTTACCCTCAAATGCAGCCAGCCTGTTTACAATATGCCTATATAAACAACAGACTACGAGTCCGGCTAACATCAAGCGATGTAACGTCATCCACTCGTTTAAATCAATGGGACATTCACAATGAAAAAATATTTGTTGCTTACCCCAATATTATTGCTCTCAGCCTGTGCCCGAATGGATCATATCCAGATCGGTGATATAGATCAGAGCCAGGGGAAGCTAAAGCCGATTTCAGTCAAAGTATCTGAAAAGACGCTCAATATAGACGCTACTTTGGCCGTTACCGATGCCGTGTTAACCAATGGGTCTGGCAGTGATGAGGTCGAAGCACTCAGAACTGTTTGGGCACTCATGAATATGGGACCTAGAACAGGTAACCCGGTATTTAATGATACCTACGCCCAAGATGTACTAAACCAACTTCATGCCCAATGCCAATCCGGCAAAATAACGGCAATTCGCAGTGTTCGAGAAGCCAACGATTACGCCATTGCTAGTGGTGAAGTTGTTCGTATCGATGCTGATTGTATAATCTAAGGAATTAATCATGATCCGTAAATTTTGTTTACTATTTATCGCGCTAACACTCAGTGGCTGTGTTGGTTTAAACACTGTATCAATGACCCAAATACCAAAAGATAAAGGCCAACTTGTCGAAGCCAATGCCCATGATTGGGTATTCCTCAATTTCACCACTCAAAATGACTTTGCCGACAGAGCCGTTGATAATTTAAAATCACAGTGCGAAGGCGGTAAAATTAGTGGCGTATTTACCAAGCACCAAACCACCAGCTATTTTCTAGTATTTAAACGCGAAGTCATCGTCAGTGGGTATTGCAGCCTGCCTAAGGACAGAATGTGATAAAAAATAAAATGATCACCTTGGCATTACTATCTGCTACGCTGTTGTTAAATGGTTGTACCAGTAGTATCCACATGGTTAATACCGATGGTTTTGAGCAATCTATGCCAGCAAGCCTTGATTATAAATATGTCGAAGCAAGCACGAAACAGCATGTGATTTTAGGCTTTGCCGCTAATACCAATTATGTCGATGACGCACGCCAATCACTTATTGCCCAGTGTGATGGCGAATTGACTGCGGTGAGTACCCAGTATTCCACTGACCATGGTTTTTTTAGTTGGTATAACAAAATATTAATGAAAGGAATTTGTATTTAAAAGAGGACCCCAGCCAAGCGCATAACGCCCCCGATTATGTGTTTGGCTGCGCCAATAAATCACTTACAAACACTTACAAAGCCATCCTTAGTGAAAAGCAGGCTGTTAAGTATAATTTATTATATAGAAACCTTAAATCTGTCAATACGGTTATATATTTAACATCTATTCGGCATATACGCTTAAACTTAAAATATAAATCATCCGCTATGGACTGGTTTTACTAGGAATGAAAAATCGATGTCTACTACTAACCTCTCTGAACTCGCCGACCTGATTTACCCGAAAAGCAAAGGCATGAAGAAAATAAAAAAGAAAGCGAGATTCTATTTTTGGGCAGCGACCAACGGTAAAGCAATCAATGCCATGACGACTTTGTTTGCCAATGATAATTTAAAGCCAATTTTAACCAGTAATCCCGAGATCCTAGAGAAACCTTTAAAGCCTTTTCTTTGCGTTAATTGGTCTAACTCAGAGCGCATTAAACATATAACAGAACATTATCAATATATTGATGATACTTTTGGGGCAAATTCGAGTGCCGTTATTTCTAGTAAGGGAATAAGCATTTTAGACTTTGAAAGCTTAAGCGGACAAACATACCGTGTGCAGATATATCGTGGTGCTAGCCGTGAAGGTGGCCTAGGTATTCGTTTAGTTAATGACAAAGACCAAAGTGTTTATGCTTTAGCCTGTAACATTTCAGGTACCACGACTAAAACAATGCACATTGGCATGTTACAAGGCCCGAGTCATTCAATTGAAGAACGTCACTTGCTGATTAAAGAACTGACTAAATCATTACACGGCTTACGCACCAAATCATTACTCGTTGAAATGGCATTAATGCTGGCGCGTGTTTTAGGCGTGAGTGAAGTAAAAGCCATTTCAAACAAAGGCCATATCTATCAAGCATTGCGTTATATCGGTTCGAAACGTAACTCTGTTACTTTCGATTATGATGGTCTGTGGGATGAATTTGAAGCAACCAAAATAGATTCTTACTTTTATGCTTTACCAGTATTTACCCCCCGAAAAGATCCACTGACACTGAAGAAAACTAAGCGTAAAATGTACACTAAACGCTACCAATGGTTGGATGACAGTGAAATGGCAATGGCGACAAATTTAGTGCCATGGTTAATGGATCCACCGGCAATTCATTCAACCCATAACGTTATAGATGATTCCATAGAAAGCGTACAAGCCGCTTAACTGTTATCAATAGCTGAATACCATTGACTCATTAATCGAGTGTGCTGGTATTTAGCTCATCAATACTGGAACCTTAAAATTTATCCCTTAACTTGCGCCAAGGTAAACTCAACAAAGCGCCTGTTAGCCAATGACAAATAACCATCTTTACGCCATGCCAGCGCCAGATCCAAATAGATAGGCGGATCAAACGGGATCCCCATGACATCCGCTTCTTGATCTGTGACTAACTCGAGCAGTGCGGTAATAGCAAATTCATTTTTGACGATATTCAAGATCATCGTGATCAAATTGGTTTCAAAAGAGTAGTTCACTGTCATATTATTGGCTTCGCACAAACCATCAATAACTTCACGATGAAAATAACCGGCTTTAAACATCACTAATTCATGGGTGAAAAAATCGCCATAAGTCACCGATTTAGCATTAGCTAAGGCATGGTTTTTACCAACAGCAGCCACCATTTGTGGGCGCACAAAACGCTGGACTTGCAAACTGCTCGGCACATGTTCATCGACGATCACCCCTAAGTCTAACTCACCGGAAAGTAACTTTTCTTTAATCGTTTGGGTGCCGCCCTCCATGATACTCAACTTTAAGTTCGGGTACTTAAATTTAAAGGCCATTAATATTTCGGGAAAAAAATATGAGCCCATCATGCCCGGAATGCCAATACTGACCTCACCTTGCTCTAACCCCCGTAAATCATTTAACGCTGTTTCAGCATCACTAATACGGGCAAGAATATCCTTACTATGGACAAGCAGCACCTCGCCTTCTTTAGTAACGACCACACCTTTGCTGCTGCGGATCAATAACGGCATACCGAGCTGTTGTTCAAACTTACGCATGGCAATACTCAGCGCCGATTGGGCAATACCAAGATGCTCAGCCGCCTTGGTATAACTGCCCTGCGCGACAATCGTGGCAAAATAATGCAATATTTTAGAATTAAGCATAACTAAAATAGATACCTCCTATGATATTTATATATTTTTAATATTAGCATTACTCCACTACTCTATAAGCATTGTTAGTACCGCATGTCCCTAATAAAGCAGATCATGCTATCGCCTTATCTCTTAGCAGGACGGAACCATGATTGCACTGCATTCTCAAGATTATAAAAAAGTAACATTAGGGCTGGGACTCGGTTCATTTCTGGTATTTTGCAATTTATACTATTTTCAGCCGCTACTGCCGTATTTCATGGTGAAGTTTAACGCCACTGAATTACAAGTTAACTGGTTATTCTCTAGCACCACCTTAGCCATCGCTTTATCCCTACTGCCGTGGGCGATCTTATCTGAAGTGATTGGCCGCCGCCCCATCATGCGTTGCAGCTTAGTACTCATTCCCTGCATTAATTTTTTAATGTTTATTAGCCCAAATTTATACACCTTAATTTTATTACGCGCCTTACTCGGTATTGCGCTCGCCGGATTCATCGCTGTCGCGGTGGCCTATATGGCAGAGGAGTTGGCACCACCAGCACTGCTGATCGCGGTTGGTGGTTATATTAGTGCCAACACCCTAGGCGGAATTATTGGTCGCATATATGGCGGGGTGATGACAGATGCAATCGGTCTGCAATGGACGATTGCAGTCATGTCGATACTCAGTGTTATAGCACTACTTATCATCTTCCCATTGATATTAAAACAACGCCATTTTGTTGCCCAACAAGGACGATTGTCTCATCACGGAAAACAACTGCTAAAACACATCAAAACGCCAACGCTGTTTTTTGCTATGTTGATTGGTGGACTCAATTTTTCGGTATTTATTAATATTTTTTCAGTGATGGGATTTAAATTATCTGCCGCGCCAATTTCACTACCCGCCAGTTTATTATCACTGATATTTTTGTGTTACCTCAGTGGCACATTGTCAGCACGTTTAAGCGGTCGTTGGATGCGAAATCATGATTTATTTAGCGGTTTACTGCTCGGCATCGGTATTAGCCTAGTTGGACTCATGATCCTATCGCTGCAAACTATGCTAACAATCATTATTGGTTTATTAGTATTAAGCGCTGGGGCATTCTTTATCCACTCACTTGCTTACGGCCATATCGGACGCAGTGCAACACAAGGTAAATCAACCGCAACGGCACTATACCTAGTGATGTATTATTCCGGCGGCAGTATTGGCGGCTTTATTCTTATTTACTGCTGGCAAGTCGGTGGATGGTGGGCGGTATTAGGCGCTACAAGCATCATTCATACCCTCATGGTAGCACTGGTCTTTGCGCTGAAATTGGTGTCTCGTCGATACCAAGCTGGTCTCTTGCCAGCTGTGATATGCAACGAATGATAAACCACAACCTCTTACAATCACCGCTCAGATTGCCCTGTACCTTATCATGACCATAATGTTCCCTTTTCGATAACTACCTTTGTTTAAAAAGCAAAGGTAGTTTGCTTTTAGGGTTATTGTTGGTTGATTAAACAAAACATAGAATAGCCCCATCTTGTTAAACAAGTCCCCATAATTCTATAAAAGGTAGCAATCATGAAAGCAATGATCATTAAAGAAATCGGTTCAAGCGACGTTTTTCAATTAGTAGAAAAAGCCAAACCAACATTAAAATCAGGCCACATGGTTGTTGAAGTAAAAGCAACCAGCGTAAACCCAATTGATACTATGTTGCGCTCTGTAGAACTGCCTTGGTCAGCAAACTTACCAGAAGTACTACACGGTGATGTTGCAGGTATCGTGGTTGAAGTAAGTGCAGACGTAGCCAATTTCCAAGTCGGTGACGAAGTTTACGGTATGGCAGGCGGTCTTAATGGCGTTGACGGTGCACTTGCAGAATTCATGTTAGTTGATGCACGTCTCATGGCTCAAAAACCGAAAACACTCACAATGAAACAAGCGGCTGCATTACCACTTGTTGCGATCACATCATACGAAGCCCTAGTACACAAAATGAATGTACAAGCTGGTGATAACGTACTTATTCATGGTGCAACGGGTGGCGTTGGTCACATCGCGGTACAACTGGCAAAAGTGCTTGGCGCGACAGTAACCTCAACTTACTCACCAGCGAACGCTGAACTAGCAAAAACAGTCGGTGCAGATAACTTAGTTGATTTTACCACTGCAACTGTGGCTGATTATGTACAAGCGTACACTGGCGGCAATGGCTTTGATAAGATCTTTGATACCGTGGCTGGCGAAAACATCCAGAAATCATTTGAAGCAGCCAAGTATTACGGCCACGTAACTACAATTTTACCGATTGAAAACGTGTTACAAGTGGCATTGAAAAGTTTGTCATTCCACAGTGTGTTAATGTTAATCCCACTATATCACGGCATAAACCATGCCTCACACGGCCGTATTTTAACTGAAATTGCCGAACTTGTTGATGCCGGTAAAATCACCCCTATCATTGATGCAAGCAACTACTCTATCTGGGAAGTAGCACAAGCACATGATCATCTTCAATCAGGTAAAGCGGTAGGTAAAGTCACGTTAACAGTATAATTATCTGCACTGTTTTAATATCATGACAGCCTTCATTTCCTGAATACCTCAAAAGCACCACAACGACTGTAGATAACAGTAGCTGTGGTGCTTTTTCTTTCTATAAGCTATTTTAGCAACGCCAACTACATCGCGACACGCGCAGCAACCGCCAGTAATACCACGCCTGTTACTTTATCAATCATATGCACATTATTTCTTAACTTATCTAACATCATCGATTGTGATAACAACACTGCAATGATGCAATACCACAAGGTATCAATACTAAATACCGTGCCCACCATGATCAGGTTTTGTAACCCACTAGCATCTGCTTCGACAAATTGCCCGAATAACGCCAGAAAGAAAATGGCTAATTTAGGGTTAAGAAATGCGATCATAAAACCTTGCACGATACTTTCTTTTAAGGTCACAGTTTCCTGTTGTTGCGCGACCTTATCTAGCGCCGGTTTTGACGTTAACGCCTTATACGCTAAGCGCAGTAACATCGCCACACCCGCATACTTGATCACATTAAATAACCAAGGTGTTTGTTGGATAATTATCGCTAAACCGACCACGGTTAACGTGGCATATACACCAACACCCAGCCCATGAGCAATACTGGCTGCCACACCATGAACACGACCGCCAGAGATAGTATGCTTTAATACCACAGCAAGGCTCGGCCCCGGGGTCATCGCGCCCATCATACAAATCAGCGCTAAAGACATCCATGCAGTTAATTCCATTGCCATTTCCTACCTTGTTTTAAGTTGTGCTTAGAGTTAATCAATAGTGTTAATCTTAATAGAGATATTACATGAGTAAAAATTGCATTAACTACTTATTATCATGAAGTAATTTCATGCCTAATATCTTGGTACGCTGCAAATGATTTTTAAGGAAGGGATAACACAGTTCTCTAAACCAAGTATGCTCAGGATCTTGATGGTGTTTCGCATGCCACAATAAGTAATATTGTTGCGGTTTCAGCTCTATCGGCAGCAACATGATACGTAGATCGTGTGCTTGGGCAAAGTCTGCGGCGATATGCAGTGGTGTGGTCAACAGGGTATCGGTTGTTAATAACAGTTCAATCGCCGATTGAAAAAACGGCACTGATGCAAACACCTGACGCTGCTCACCAAGATCGGACAACGCCAAATCTACCGTGCTGTCTTTATCGCCACCACCACTGATCAATACATGTTTGGCATTAATATAATCGGACATCGATAATGAATTACGCGAGTACAAGGGATGTTGCGGACGGCACACTACCACCAGCTGATCTTCACCAATACTTTTGCCATGTAAGTTTTCGGGCATGGTATCGGTAATGGTACTGACCAGATCTAGGGGCATATCAGCCAACTCGGTTAACTTGTCTTTATGCCACAGCTGATACTCGACACTGGTATTGGGGGCATCCACAGCCAGCTCACAGCATATTAATGGTAAAATTGCTTGGGCAACATAATCACTCGAAGCTAAGGTAAATTTACGCTGGCACTGGCGCGGGTCCATCACTCTCGGTAAATACAAATTATCTAATGTTTGCATCAACACAGGTAACTGGACTTTTAATTCTTCGCCTTTACGCGTCAATACAAACTGATTACCCTCCCGGATCACTATCTTGTCATGAAACGCCGCGCGAATTTGGGTTAAGGTTTTGCTGATCGCCGACTGCGTGACATTAAGCTGCCGCGCCGACTCCGTCAAATTACGGGTTTGCAATATCGAAATTAACGCCGGTAATAATTTGTAGTTATTCAAAGGAGTTCGCCATGCCAGATAGTCAATCCACCATCATAGCGTAAATTTTCTTTCCGTTATTTTAAAAGTTAACTCCCTGAGCTTATTCATATAATAATGACATGCTGATTTGGCGTCTTTGGATGAAGTGAATGAGTAATTTTCTATGTGCTAAAATGTGTATCGAAACTTGAATAATACGGTGTGAAAGTAGGTGTATTATGAACAGACTCGATATCGCAAACTTAATTATTGAAAAAATAACCGCGCAAGCTGAAGCAGCCAAAGATATGTATGCTGACTCTGTCAGTAATATTGGTTACTTCTATATTGATAACTTTCTTCCTACCGAGCTAGCAACTAAAGTCCACGATGTATTTCCCCACTATAACGATATGATGTTAATTGGCAGTAAATATAACCTGCGGGAGTACAAATATGTCACCGCTCAGATGAACAACTGCCATCCGCTGTTAGAAGAAACGATCTTTGCATTTCAAGACCCGCGAATTTTGGATCTCATTAAAGAAATTTGCGATATTAATAGCCTCTATGCCGATGAAAATCTGTATGCTGGCGGTATTTCATTGATGCATCAAGGCCAGTTTCTAAATCCGCATTTAGACAATTCGCACGAAAAAGACCGTAAACAGTGGCGGGTTCTCAACCTGTTATATTATGTCACACCAGACTGGCACCAGACTAACGGCGGTAATTTAGAGCTCTGGCCCGACGGTATCGACAATGCACAATTGACCATAGATAGTGCATTCAATCGCCTTATCGTCATGGCCACCCACGATGGTTCATGGCATTCCGTAAGCCCGATAACCGCAGATAAAAATAGAACCTGCGTCTCTAATTATTATTTTTCAGATAGCGCGCTCAAACCTACCGATCAATTTCATGTCACTTCCTTTCGCGGCAGACCCGAACAGGGCGTCAGAGATATTGCTTTACAAGCGGATAATGCGTTGCGTCAAAGTGTGCGCAAACTGTTTCCGCTCGGCCTCGTGAAAACTAAACAAATTTATAAAAAATAATCATCTAGACCTAGCTATGAAGCTTTTTTATAGTCCATAATTAAATGGATTAATATCTAATAGGACTCTTTTACACAAGGACGTAACATGGATCGTAGTATCGATAATACAATAGATATCGCAATAGATAACACCGTCAAGAAAATCGGCCTCAGTGGTACCTGTTATTGGTGTACCGAGGCTATTTTTCTATCGTTACGCGGCGTGATTAAAGTTGAACAAGGCTGGCTATCCTCGTTTAATAAGGACGATTGGTTTTCAGAAGGTATTATTGTGACTTATATACCAGATGTGATTAGTTTAAAAAACCTCATCGCCATTCATTTACACACCCACAGCAGTACTAAAAAGCATGCTATGCGGGATAAATACCGCAGTGCCGTTTATGCTATGAACCCTTATCAAATTACCGAAATAAAACACAACTTAGCCTTACTGCAAAGCGAGTTTGAACTGCCTTTGATTACCCGCGCTTATGCCTTTAATCAGTTTAAACCGTCAGACGCAGCCATTCAAAATTATTACTATAGTGACCCACAGCGGCCGTTTTGCGAAAACATCATTACTCCGAAATTAAACAAATTACTCGAAAGCCATGGCAACCTAATAGATAAAGCAAAAGTGACCAATACGTGATGGATAGCATTTTAAGTGCTAAATAATCTTAATGAAGGAAAATAAAAATGAAAAATAAACTCTTTATATCTCTGGTTTTATTGTCATTTCAATCATTCGCCGCAGACACATTTAATCTAGTCACAGAGTTTTCATCACTCAGCTTTGCAACCATCAAAAAACAATATGTCGTCGAGCCAGCAACAATCAGCGGGTTAACGGGGAGCGTGGATAGCAGCGGTCAATTTGCAGTTATCGTGCCTGTGGCAAATATCGATACCGATGTGGCCATCCGCAATGAACGACTTAATTCATTGTTCTTTAATTCGTCAGCCAACCCCGTAATGATGATTAGTGGTAAATTTGACCTTGCCTCGTTAACACAACCTATCTCAAAAGTGCTCGTTCCGGCCAACGTGTCTTTCTATGATACTAACAAAACATTTAACTTCCCGGTCATCATCACTAAAACAGACCATGCCATTACTGTTCATTCGTATGCTCCGGTGATCGTAAAAGCCAGTGATTTTGGTATTCCGGCCGCCAACCTGACGAAGCTTGCAGCGACGGTTGATGGGCTTGCGCTTTCAGATGCAGTGCCAGTGAACATCAATCTCGTTTTTAATAAATAAGCAGCTGCGATAGTAAAACAGTGATGATAAAACTGTTCGCTTTGCCGTTATCCAAGGCGACAGTTTTGTTGTTACCCGAGTCCATTTATACCGGCTGTTTGATGTATTGCTTTGGCGGTTTACCTAAGGTTTTTTTAAAAAATGTAATAAACGCACTGACCGATTCGTAACCTAAATCTTCCGACACCCGTTGCACGGATTGATTTGATGACAATTTTTGTAATGCCATCACCAAATGAAGCTGCCCACGCCAACGGCCAAATGTCATCCCTACTTCTTGTTTCACTAATCGAGAAAATGTCCTTTCACTCATCGCTAATAGTGCCGCCCATTCCCCCACCGTTTTACGATCGGCAGGATTGGCTAACAACTGCTTAGCTATTTGATTAAGTCTTGGCTCCGCAGGTATCGGAAAGTCGAAGTGTTCTTCGGGCATGCAAATAAGTTCATCAATCAATACTTGCGCCAATCTCAGCGTACTGGCATCAGCTGAATAATGTTGCTCTTTACTCGCCAAACTAACAATTAATTCGCGTAATAACGGCGAGATCGATAAGGTGCAAATCGTATCAGGGATCCCAACTACTTCAGGGTCCACAAATAACATGCATACATCGTCACTGATAGAAATATGATTACTGTGGGGTACTTGGCTTGGGATCCACACAGCACAATTTGCTGGCACCATCCATATCGCATCAGCAATTGAGCAGCGTACAAAGCCAGTTAACGGCATCACTAACTGACATTTTACATGTTGATGGACCGGCATTTCATAGGCTCTTTCAAGCCCAGATGTCCGCAGCGCATTGACACTTTCGGCATATCTGTCCGAGTCAAAGCCGATTGCATAGGGAGGTAGTTTCATAATGGCTGTTTTTAGCAATAAAATGTCAATATACATAAATTCAGAATTTTAAGATACAGGTAGTATAAGCTATTGCTTCAGAAGGACAGACACATGTCACATCATAACAAACCAAATATTGCCCACCCAGCACTGCTTATTATCAGTATTTTTCTCATCGCCAGTAATTTACGTGGGCCAATCGCAGGTATTGGCCCCATCTTGGAATTTATCTCTCACGATCTCGGATTATCAGCGACTCAGGCTGGCATGCTCACCACATTACCACTGCTTGCCTTTGCTATTTTCTCACCGATATCATCAGGGTTAGCACGAAAAATAGGACTAGAACCGTCACTCATGATCGCGCTTGTTGCAATCACCAGTGGTGTTATTATTCGCTCTTTAGGCTCAACCGTCACATTGTTCTTCGGCACATGCGTCATCGGTGTCGGTATTGCGATTGCGAATGTCTTATTACCAAGCTTGCTAAAACGTGACTTTCCAACCAAAGTACCCACACTGACCGCTATCTACGTATTGCTCATGGGGATCGGCTCAACAATTAGTGCAAGCACAACCATCCCATTGTTTAATCTCGCTGAAACATTAGATATTGTTGCGATCCCAAGCTGGGCATTTGCATTAGCTGGTGCGATCATTCTACCGCTAATTAGCATGCTGGCTTGGCTACCACAAATGAAACGTCATACTAAGCCAACTGCCGATACACCTGAGCTAGATAGCCACAGTTATTTATGGCGTTCAGCAGCGGCTTGGCAAGTCACTGCTTTCTTAGCGCTTAATTCTTTTATTATGTATTCGTTTATTGCCTGGTTGCCGAGTATCTTGCTTGAAAATGGTTACTCAGAACATCAAGCAGGTTATATCCACGGTATTCTACAGCTTGCTTCTGCAGCTCCCGCTATTATTTTAATACCGCTAATGGCGAAAATGAAAGACAAACGCGGCTTGAGCTTAGCAATGACAGTACTTGCATTGGTGAGTATTGTAGGACTGCTCACGCTGCCGCAACACGCGGCATTCTGGGTGAGTTTACTTGGCTTTAGCTGTGGTGGCGGATTTATTTTAGGCATATCCTTTGTTGGCTTACGCACACACAATGCACACCAAGCCGCCGCTTTATCAGGTATGGCGCAATGTATGGGTTATCTATTTGCAGCAACAGGGCCGATTATTTTTGGTTCACTGCATGAAGCGACTAGCAGCTGGGATGTACCATTAACGATCGCCGCAGTTATCGCTATCGTTTGGGCATGTTCAGCGCTATTAGTGGGTAAGCCACATGTGATCACCCATCCACATCAGCTAATCACATGTTAACTTCTTGATGACGAAAGCAATCGGTAGTGTGATCATTTACCATACCGATTGCTTGCATAAATGCATAGCAGATCGTCGGGCCGACAAAATTAAACCCACGTTTCTTTAAGTCTTTACTCATCATTGCCGATATCTCGGTTTTAGCGGGAGTTGCAGCTAACGACGGTAAATCATTTTGCAGTGTTTCACCATTAACAAAGCGCCAGATATACGCATCAAATGAACCAAACTCAGCTTGGATATTAAGAAAACCTTGTGCATTTTTAATTACAGAACGTATCTTCAAGCTATTACGGACAATACCGGCATTGGCTAATAAGCGTGTCACGTCATCGTCGCTATATTTAGCGATCACCTTATAATCAAACTGATCCAGAGCCAGTCGGTAATTCTCTCGTTTTCTGAGTATAGTGATCCAACTTAATCCCGCTTGTGCGCCTTCTAAAACCAAAAACTCAAACAAGCGTTGCTCGTCATGAACAGGTACACCCCACTCCTCATCATGATAAGTCACGTATAATGGGTCTTCGCCACACCATGTGCATCTGTTTTTCATTGCTTGTCCTTAATTCTGTCACTGCTTGTCCTTAATTCTGTCACTGCTTATCTTTAATACTGCCACTACTTGTGCTTTATTCAGCTACTAAATAGGGGGCATTAGCAGCCATCGGTGTTTAGGCTAAACACTTGAGTTTCGCTGGTATGGTGATACTCGGCATAACACAAATTACTCTTTAAATTCCCCGAGCCATAACCGATACGCGAGTAGTCATTGTCTTCATAAACAGAGATCTCAGCATAGCGTGCGATGCGAGTGTCATTACCTTTAGTGACATCCGATGGCACACCTAATTCGAGGAAAGTTTCAATAAAGTAGGCATTGGGTATGGTGGCTTCGCTTCTCGTTTCTGGATAGCCACGATAAAACTGATAATCACCATAATCCGTTGCAATGGTAATATCATCGCCCAATGCATTCTCAATTTGAGATTTCATATGCAGCAATCGCACCGCCGCTCGCAAGCTCCCATGAAAGTTTTCAACGGTTTCTTTTTTGGCATCATCTTTTACATCGATAAAACGCGGTACAGCTGTGGCAGCCAGCACGCCAAGCACAGTGATAGTAATAACCAATTCAATAAGTGTAAAACCGTTATTCTTGTTCCCAGCAGTAAAATCCATTTTCTCTCTCTGTTAATCGTTTTTAATAGTATG
>NZ_JASJHF010000056.1:0-2631 GCF_033791185.1 Moritella sp.
CATACCTTTCTTAAAGTATAAATTTATCACTTGGTAACCGTATTATAGTACCTCATACCTTTCTTAAAGTATAAATTTATCACTTGGTAACCGTATACTGTAGAGATGTATGCACCCAGTGGTTACGAATAAACGAGCGCAAGCATGCGATGCTCATAACAATATTTTCGAGCCACCAGGTGTACTTACTTCGATAACGAATACTCAGAGACTGTCGTAGCACCGACTCATCTATAATAATTTCGCAGAAGTAAGTTTGCATACCGATACCACTCTTTAACATTACAATAAAAGGATGTGAATATGAAGCAATTTCCTTCTCACTTTGTCGCGCATATTGGCCTTGACTGGTCAGATCGTAAACATGATATATGTTTAATCGCATCAGATTCAGATAAGTTTGAATACGATGTTATTAATCATTCCCCAGAATCTATCGAAGAATGGGCATTAGCACTTCAAAAGCGTTTTAATAATCAACCAATTGCCATTTGCCTTGAGTTGAAGGCAGGCCCGGTTGTTTATGCTTTATTGAAGTATAACTTTATTGTTCTGTTCCCTATACCACCGAAAGCCTTAGCCAAATACCGGGAAGCCTTTACTCAAAGTGGCGCTAAAGATGATCCAAGCGATGCTTTTCTACAATTGGATTATTTGTTAAAACATAAATCAGCATTAAAACCGCTGATGCCTGACAGTGAAGAAACACGTATAGTGCAACGGCTTTTTGAAGACCGGCGCGTGCTAGTGGACGATAAAGTGCGTCTGACTAATCGCATTACAGCAGCCCTCAAATCATATTATCCTCAGGCATTACAGTGGTTTGATGATATTGATACAAAAATATTCTGTGACTTTATCGAGCAGTGGCCAACGCTTAAACAGGTAAAGCGAGCACGACCATTAACGCTGTCTAAATTTTTTAAAGCACATCGTTGTGTGCGCCCAGCAGTAATAGAAATGCGAATTGAGGCGATTAAGTCTGCCATGCCATTAACAGAGGATGATGGTGTCATTATGCCTTTTCAGCGTCTTGTGCGAGCGCTGACATTACAGTTGAGCCAGTTACTGATAACGATCCATGAATACGATCTTGATATTGCCCAGCGATTTCGCAAACATGCTGACTATGAAATATTTGAATCACTGCCCGGTGCCGGCCCTGTATTCGGTCCTCGGCTCCTGGTTGCCTTTGGTACAAACAGAAAACGTTTTGATTCCCCCGATGAAGTTAACCGGTTATCTGGCGTTGCGCCTGTGTTAAAACGCAGCGGAAAATCGGCATGGGTTCATTGGCGTTATTCATGCCCAACGTTCTTACGACAAACATTTGTTGAATGGGCGAACCAAAGCATTCGATATTCTTTTTGGGCAAAAGAGTTTTATGATGAGAAGCGTGCGATGGGCAAATCTCATCAGGCAACGCTTAGGGCTTTAGCCTTCAAATGGATACGTATTATTTTTAGCTGCTGGAAAAACAAAACACCTTACGATGAATCGGCTTATTTATTTGCATTGAAAAGACGTAAAGCTATGGAAAATTAATACAAATATTCATAAAAAAGGGTTGACGTCGGACTCAGAGCATATTGTTAGCTGTGACGCTAGCCATTTTGATGAAACTCAATAACATTTTTATCTTGATCTCGAATAAAAAACATTACACCACCATTTGGTAATGTTATTGGGCCTTCAGTAATGTGGATACCTAGTATTTTTATTGATTCTTGTACTGATTCAATATCATTAACATCTAAAGCTACATGCGTATAACCGGGATATCTTTCTGTTACATCCATAAGAATATTTTCATCAGTTTTTGTATCAGCGTTTAGAATTAAATTTATATTTACACCTGATGGGTGCTCCATTATTGCAACTGGCTCAGGTCCAATGGTTCCAACGATAAATACAAAGCCAAGTTGCTCATAAAACGCTCTTGCGCTTTCAAGATTAGTTACTCTTATGCCTATATGATTGATACCAACTATTTCTTTCATATATTTACCCTTGTTTTTAAACAGCTAACAGTTTAATTAACGAGACCCCGTGTCTCGTTATACATTTTTAGCCGTGTCTATAATTCAGTAGTGAGCTCGATATCACCAGATGCATAACGATATGATTCCACAATTATCCTTTTAGCAACGATGAGTTCGTTGTCATTGCGAGGTGCATATACCAATACTTCTTTAACGCCACGGTCATAATACATATGTCTAACACCCCATTGCTTTTCCAGGATTTCATTCTCAATTGCCACATGGACAACAGTGTGAAAACTCCCATCTGCATGGAGGTGGCAAAATTCTCTACTGTTTGGTGGTGGCATAAAAGCGTCGTCATGCGCTGCTTGGACTTTTTCATCCAACCACAATGCTCTTGATGTTGGTACTGAAATTAATGTGTCATGTTCTCGCACATTTGGAAATGTGCTAAATGACCATTCTTTCAACTTCAATCGTATTTCATCAGACCCCAAATCAGAGAACTGTAGCTGAGGAGGTTCTTGTCCGATTTCAGGATGATTGCCTTCACGAATTGGAAGCTCAAATGTAGTACCCATGATTATCTCCATGTAGATTTTTTAAACGGCTCCGCGGTAGGAACGCCCGTTGCCGGGCGCCCCCC
>NZ_JASJHF010000057.1:0-2802 GCF_033791185.1 Moritella sp.
ACAATAAGATGCTATACCTTGAAGACAAAACAACTTCGGACTGGAGCAATGGAAAGCAGCCTTTCTCAATTACTATTACTCGGTTCTGCTCTGGCCATCGGACTATTAGTGGGGTTGGAGCGCGGGTGGAGTAACCGTAAGCTTGCCGACGGAAAACGCGTGGCAGGACTGCGAACTTTTGGTCTGATTGGACTTCTTGGCGGTATCTCCGGCCTGCTGGCGACCCATCTTGGCGGATTAATCCTTGGTATTGTCTTCGTTGCCATTGCCGCACTGGTTATCGCTACTTATCTGATCAATCATCGTCACAGCTTGGATATCGGTGCCACTAGCTATGTGGCCATGCTGGTGACCTTTTTACTCGGTGCCTTGGCTGGCCTTGATCAGGTTGTCGTCGCTGCAGCTTGCGGAGTGGTCACCACACTGCTGCTGCGTTCTAAGCTTTTCCTGCATCGATTATTGCTTAAATTGTCACAACACGAATTAAACGCAGGACTAAACCTGCTTATCATCTCGCTGGTGCTGCTGCCAGCATTACCGAATAAGGGCTATGGTCCCTGGCAGGCTCTTAATCCCTATGAGATCTGGTGGATGGTAGTACTGATCTCGGCAATATCTTTTGCGGGTTATTTTATGATCCGCATGCTCGGTGCCCAGCGCGGTATTCTGGTGACAGGTTTAGCTGGGGGGATGATCTCATCGACAGCGCTGACACTGCAACTGTCGCGCCTCTCTCGCGATCAACCGTCACTACAACTGCTCTGTTCGGTGGGCATTCTGGTGGCTTGTGGGGTGATGTTTCCGCGGATATTACTGGTGGCTGGACTGATCAACCCAGCACTAGTGGCTGATCTTTTCTTGCCTTTAGCCTTGATGCTCGGGGTTATCTTTGGCTGTACGGCGCTGATCTTTCACAACGATACTAAGCCGATAGTGACCGACGAGGTGCGGCCGAAAAATCCGCTGGAACTGAAACCGGCTCTATTGTTTGGGCTCATGTTAGCCGCGGTAGCATTGCTTGTACGGGTGATGGTTGAATGGCTGGGCGAATCCGGTGTGCTGTTGTTAGCGGTGGCATCGGGTATCGCCGATGTCGATGCCATCAATCTTACTCTATCCAGAATGGCGGGTGGGGATATCCCGCCTAATACAGCAGTGCTGGGCATTGTGTTAGCGAGTGTTTCCAATACCCTGTTCAAGGCTTGTCTGGCGGTATTTTCCGGTGGTAAAGGGATGGTTCGCTGGGTTATGTTACCATTGCTATTGGTCGCCATGACTGGCCTGCTGACTATCTGGTTACAGTGAGTAAAGCATATCAAATTGCTCTGGCTAATCGACTCACATCAGTTAAGATGCCGTTTTTGTCGACATCAGCCTATACTAAGCACACCAATTTGTACGAGATAACCTGCAAAACCAGCCCAGCTTAGCGCTAATAATGCCCAAGGTAATCGGCTTTGCCTTACTTCAGTAGTCTCAATTCCAACTTCATTTTCTTGCTCTAAAGTTGCAGCATTAGATTTTAATTTTTGCTTTTTCTGTTTATCAAGTTGGCGAGCTTTAGCCTTATGCTGTTTTTTATATTCAGCAATACCCTTTTCGATACCAGCGGCGATCAATTTAGTCTGTTCTTTGCTTTGACCTGGTTTTTTAATACCGTTAGCGATGCGTGTAGATTCAGCTTGCACTTCTGTTGATACTTTCTGTGTCATTGACGTTTCACTCCTAATTCATTTATCTTGATGATAAATAACTAAGGTCTATGTTGCAAGTTGGTAAGATGAAATGATAAAAATTGTATAGTGCACATGCGCGTATATTTGGCTAAACAGTCTTAAACCAATAAATTAATTAGCGAGAGCGATAACTAAACAACTACAAATTGATGGCTGACACGGCTTTTAGATTTAAGCGAGTTACAGGTATTACAAAAATAGTCGGTAGCACCACATGCCTGTAACTTTTCTAACTCCGCACTGCAGTCTGGGCAAAAGCTAATCTTCTGGTAATTCTGATTACAGCTAACACAATGATACAGCCCCGCTCTCCAAGCAAGTGTTTCATGACATTGAATACAGTTGTTTTCATTTGCATTAGTCTTAATCATGTTGAAATTCTCCGTGATATTTTTGTGTGATATGTGATAAATCACCACCATTATACCCATAAAGGGATTATAACCTAAGCTATAACCCCTTTGATAATATAATTAACTAAACGTATCTAGTGGAATGGAAAGAAGTAGTTCATCCACGACGCCATGCGTAACAATACTTTACGCATAATAGCTACATGCTCAAAATGGGTTGAATAGATAGCCGTTTGACCGTATGCCCCCCCCATCATCACCTCGCTGTATTGCTCAAAACGGGGATCGTCAATTTCAAATAATACAGGTATACGACCAGGGAAACGTGCAGTTTGTACCGAGATTAAGGTACCCGATGCTTGGATCTGACCTTCAGGGATAGCTGGAATAGCGCCAATCACCTTCGCGCTAAATACTTTACCAGGTAGACCATCAAAGATAACTTCTGCTTTTGAGCCTTTTTCAAGACGCAACATGCTGTTTTGGCGATACCAACCAACAAGGTTCTTATCGTCTTTATGCTTGAACACCATAACAGGTCGCAAAGGCAGGCTCACCGCGCGCATACCTGGACGTAATGCTTGTTGCACGACATAACCATCCGTCGGCGCACGAACGACGGTACTATCAAGATCGAATAACGCCAGTTCCCGTTTAGCGGTTAAATCATCAACTTGGCCACGAGTAAGGTCAACATCACGTTGTTTACCAAT
>NZ_JASJHF010000058.1:0-15334 GCF_033791185.1 Moritella sp.
ACAATGGTACGTTCGCCGATAGTAACTCCAGCCATTACGCTCACCCCCGTCGCTAGCCAGACATCACGTTTAAGTATAATGCTACCAACTTGCGATTCATGATCCGCTAACCCTGCAGCACGATCTTGCGCGTTTATAGGATGTCCGGGATAACCCGCAAGAAAAACACGTCCAGCTAACCTGACGTTATCTTCAAGAATAATATCGCCTCCCACGGCGATATTATTTTGCCAACTAATATCGACATTATTGCCAATGACCAAGCGTGATGCCCGCCCATTCATACTGCGACCACTTAATGTTGATATACCCGAAACTCGGCAGTTATCACCCATTTCAATGGTTAAGTGTCCTAATACCAGTGGCATACCGGAATATAAATATAAATTATGGGGGGCCGTAAGCAGCCTACTTTTAAATAGCGGCGTCCAATAAGCAATTCTTAAGGCATTAGCGAATAGATTGGAAATACCAAGATGAAATCGAAGCAAAAAAGGATGTAGAACAGGGATTACCGGAATAGAAAAATGCATAACGCCACGAATACAATGATGGCAAGTTTTAGCTAGCTTACTTTCGTCATTTTTTAGCCATAACTTTAATGAATTAAGCATATCCATAAAATCACACCTCCCTGTAATTTGTTAATATCCATAAAGAATAGACCATATAAAAACAATGGGTTAAATATGATTTAAAAAATTAACTGCTAAATTTAAAATCGCATCCATCGTTATTAATTTAATCGTCTAAGCTAATTATTAATGCCAAAGTTATATATTTCATGGATAAGCGGGGTGAATATGAAACCAATAGTGAGTGTCATCATTCCAACTAAAAACTGCCTTTCCACCCTACCCCGTGCAATTGAGAGTATTTGGTTGCAAGGTATGAGCAAATTAGAAATTATAATTGTTGATGACGGTTCAACAGATAAAAGTTGGGAATGGATATGCCAACTTTGTCGAAAACACAATAATATAATTGCATTGAAATTGGATTCAGAAGGGAGTTCTACGGCACGAAATCATGCGGTCCGAGTTGCTAGCGGGACCTATATTGCATTTTTAGATGCTGACAAATTTTGGTATCAGCACAAGCTGAAGCAACAAATAAAATTTATGGAAGAAAACCCACAGATCGGTATTAGCTTTACAAATTTAGAGTTAATAAATAATAAAAATAATCATGCTGAAGTTACTCTTGTGAGTGACGATTTTATCTCCAAAGCATGTAAAAATAATAATGACGCGTGCATAATACCTCAAGGTGCCGCTGCTATTTTTTCTCACAACATTATAGGCACGACAACTGTGCTGGTCAGAAGAGATTTATATTTAGCTGTCGACGGCTTTGACCATAATATCAAACTCGCATCAGATTGGGATTTGTGGCTAAAGATTACATTACACACTGCCATTGGTTATCTAAAGAAACCATTAGCAGCGTCTATACGTAAAAAAAGAATACTCCATAACACCATGCTGCAATTAAAAGAAATGGAACAGGTGATTAAACGTTACGAGCATAAAATAAAAAAAATAGATCCCTATGCTGTACGTTCTGCGCATGCTCAATTAGCTGAAAGATACGCCGAATACTATCGTCAAATAGCAAAGCCAAATCAAGCGCTAGCCTTTGATTTTAAAGCCTTATGTGAACAACCTGCGCCACGTCGATTACGTAACATTTTTACCGATATAAAGTTAGCGGTATACAATCAATAAGTTAAAACTAACAACTCATTTGTTGACGTAAAATAACTGAGTTTTATTGATTACACTGGATTATCAATATCAATGAAAATAACGTCTAGCCCTTTCTCTTCTGCTAGCCACTCCCCTAACGCTTTAACACCGTAGCGCTCTGTCGCATGATGCCCTGCAGCGAAGAAGCTCATACCGGCTTCACGTGCTAAATGAATTGTTTGCTCTGATGCTTCACCACTAATAAACGCATCAATACCTTGCTCAATCGCTAATTCAATATAACTTTGACCACCACCTGTACACCAAGCAATTGATTTAATTGGTTTACCACCATCAACAACCAGTGGTGATCGACTAAGCTGGGATTCAATACGTTGAGTTAGTTCAGCGGTTGAAACCTCGTCTTCAAATTTACCTACTAAAGCAACACTGGCTTTATCCCATGGCTCTAAACCACGGCGCACCGTAATACCAAGTAATTTAGCTAATTCTACGTTATTACCTAATTCAGGATGAATATCTAACGGTAAATGATAAGCATACAAATTAATATCATTTTTGATCAGCGTTTTAATACGGTTGTATTTAATGCCCGTGATTGCTGGTGATTCATTTTTCCAGAAATAACCATGATGAACTAAAATTGCATCTGCTTGTTGCGCTACAGCAGCATCGATTAATGCTTGAGAAGCGGTTACACCAGTGATCACTTTTGTCACAGTGTCTTTACCCTGAACTTGCATACCGTTAACCGTGAAGTCACGTACGCGATGGGGTTGCATAAATTCAGTTAAGATGTTTTCTAGTTTTTTATTGTTAAGAGAGGCCATGCCCACTCCTCATATTGGTTGAATGCAGAAGATAAGGCTATAGATATACGGGAAGTTAAACAATGAAGCAAATATAAAAAAACCGCACCTGTTGAATTAGATCAAAAATCTAATAACAGGCACGGTTTATACAAGTAGAGTTCAATTAATCGCTAAGTTAAACTAGCGTAATTGGTTCAAAATCCACAATTGGATTAACGTCAGCATCATAATCCACACCTTCAATACCAAAGCCAAATAATGCTAAGAACTCATCTTTGTAATATTGGTAATCCGTGGTGTCGAATAAATTATCATCAGTCACTTCATCCCACAACTTCACACAAGTGGCTTGGATGTCATCACGTAGTTCCCAATCATCCATACGCAGGCGGTTTTGATCATCGAGTTTCGCTTCACTGATGCCTTGAGGGTATAAAGAACCACGGAATAAACGTGAAATCTGCTCTAAGCAACCTTCATGTAAGCCGTGTTCTTTCATCACGCGGAACGCCATTGCAATATAAAGTGGCATAACAGGGATCGCAGCGCTAGCTTGAGTGACAACACTCTTGAGTACTGCTACATTTGCGCTGCCGCCCGTTATTTTAAGATCAGCGTCAATTGCATGCGCAGCACGATCAAGATCTTGCTTCGCTTTACCTAACGCGCCATCCCAATAGATAGGCCATGTGATCTCGGTACCAATGTAGCTATAAGCAACCGTTTTACAACCATCAGCTAATACACCAGCGTCTGATAGTGCCGACATCCATAACTCCCAATCTTCACCACCCATAACAGTGATGGTATCTTGGATCTCTTGTTCTGTCGCAGGTTCAACACTTGCTTCAAATAAAGTATTTTTATTGGTATCAACCGCTTTCGCCGTATATGTTTCACCAATCGGTTTTAAGCAAGAACGAATTACTTCGCCTGTGCTTGGTAATTTACGTACTGGCGACGCCAATGAATAAACAACCATGTCAATTTGACCTAGGTCTTCTTTAATTAGGTTAATTGCCGTTTGTTTTGCTTGATCAGAAAACGCATCGCCATTAATGCTCTTTGCATATAGGCCGTCTTCTGCAGCATATTTTTCAAATGCAGCACTGTTATACCAACCAGCTGTACCAGGCTTTCTCTCAGTTGCCGGTTTTTCGAAAAATACACCAATTGTTGAAGCGCCACCACCGAATGCAGCAGTAATACGAGACGACAGTCCGTAACCACTTGATGAGCCAACTACAAGAACACGTTTCGGTGCATTTTCAATTACACCTTGTTCTTTATTATACTGTATCTGTTCTTTAACATTAAAATCACAACCAGTAGGATGAGTGGTGGTACAGATGAAACCACGAGTTTTTGGTTTAATAATCATATTATCTTCACAATGTTGAGACACAGTAGATAGGATAAGAGTTTCTGAAAAATTAAGCACCTATTTTTTGCCATTTTTCATCTGGTTGGAGTTCTAAGCACAAAAACGAGCTGCAAATCAAACAAACAAAACAAGCTGTCACATCCCTGTAAATTAAGAAGGCTATGCATTATTGTGCTTTTACACTACTATGCCCCCCTACTAAATAGAGAAGAGTCATATGCAGAAAATTAACCAAGCTGAAACCTACCTATTCGATCTTGACGATACCCTTTATTGCCCTTCCCTAGGCATATTAAAGCAGGTCGAATCACGGATGCACCGATTTATAGCTAACGCGTTATCTCTTCCACTGCCAGAGGCAACGCTTTTATCTAACCAGTACTACAAACGTTACGGTGGTACGGTTAAAGGCTTAGTTAAGCACCACAATATAAGTCGTGATGATTTTATTCATTATTGTCATGATGTAGACATGGCAGCATTAAAAGTACAGCCAAATATCGTCGGTCAGATTAATCAATTATCTGGTCGTAAAATCATTTATACCAATTCACCCAAACATTATGCGAAAAAGGTTTTAACTGAATTAGCTTTAATCGATAGTTTTGATGATATTTTTTCCTTAGAAGATGCAAATTATGAGCTAAAACCACACAATTTAAGCTATCAACAATTGTGTAAAACGCACGCTATAAATAGCCATAAAACCGTCTTTTTTGATGATCAGTTACGTAACTTGAAACCAGCGAAAGCCCTTGGTATGACTACGGTTTGGCTATCAGGTTCTGAACAGGCTATCTCAAACATTGACTATAAAGCCGATTACGAAGCTAATAATTTATCTCAGTTTTTCAACTTGTTGCAAGCAAGCTAAATATTTATTGCCGCTTTTAATCGCAAAAAGCCTTGTAAGTGGCTATAATCCGCCCTCAGTAACGGCTGACTTTCTCTTTATTGTATTTATTCCAGCCGTGAAAATAGCCTTCGCAATTAATTTTGCGCACTAAAATTAATACCCAAGAGTACTTTATGCAAACTGCCAAAGATCTTTTTTCATATCCAAAATTTAATAATCGGGTAACAAAACCCGCCCCATTTTTGCCAATGACACGAGCAGAAATGGACACTCTCGGCTGGGATAGCTGTGACGTTATCGTAGTAACAGGTGACGCGTATGTTGATCACCCAAGTTTTGGTATGGCTATTATTGGCAGAACCTTAGAAGCACAAGGTTTTCGTGTAGGTATCATTTCTCAACCCGATTGGGAAAGTGCCGAACCATTTAAAGCTTTGGGCAGACCAAATTTATTCTTCGGTGTAACATCGGGCAACATGGACTCGATGATCAACCGCTATACGTCAGATTTAAAATTACGTCATGACGATGCTTATACACCTGGCGATATTGGTGGCAAACGTCCCGATCGCGCAGTATTAGTATATACCCAGCGTTGTAAACAAGCATTTAAAGATGTACCTGTGGTGATTGGTGGTATTGAAGCAAGTTTACGTCGTATTGCTCACTATGATTATTGGTCAGATAAAGTACGTGGTTCAGTATTGCCAGACTCAAAAGCAGATTTGCTAATTTATGGTAATGCAGAGCGACCACTCATCGAAGTTGCACACCGCCTTGCGAGTGGCGAATCAATTAAAGATATTCAAGATGTTCGTGGTACCGGCGTCATGCTAAAAGAGCCACTACCAACTTGGAAAGGCATTGATTCTCGTACGCTTGATACCCCAGGCAAGATTGAGCCTATCATTAGCCCTTATACTGAAATCGATGAAACCTGTGCTAAACAAGATAAAGACGTCATTGATAACTCGGATGCTGATGTTGCTAAACCGATCGTAATGCAAGCGCCTAAGCAGATGCCGTGGCACGAAACCTATATTCGCCTTCCAGACATGGAAACAGTGAAAAAAGACAAAATGTTATACGCGCATACATCTCGTGTATTCCATCAAGAAACCAACCCAATTTCATCACGCGCATTGATTCAAAAACATGGTGCACGTGAAGTATGGTTAAACCCACCAGCGACACCACTTGCTGAAGGTGAGATGGATGGCGTATTCGATTTGCAATATGCACGTACTCCCCACCCAAGCTATGAAGGCCAAAAAATCCCCGCTTACGACATGATCAAAACATCGATCAATATTATGCGAGGCTGTTTTGGTGGTTGCTCTTTCTGTTCAATTACAGAACATGAAGGTCGCGTGATTCAAAGTCGTTCGGAAGATTCTATTGTCAAAGAAATGGAAGCTATCCGCGATAAAGTACCAGGTTTCACCGGTGTTATCTCCGACCTTGGTGGTCCGACTGCGAACATGTACAAATTAGGCTGCATGAGTGCAAAAGCAGAAGCGACTTGCCGCCGTCTGTCTTGTATTTTCCCTACTATTTGTGCACATATGGATACCGACCATACGCCAACAATTGACCTGTATCGCCGCGCACGTAAGGTACCGGGTATCAAGAAGATCTTGATTGCATCTGGCGTACGTTATGATTTAGCCATTGAAGATCCACGTTATGTCAAAGAACTTGTTGAGCATCACGTTGGTGGTTATTTGAAGATTGCACCAGAGCATACCGAAAAATCGCCACTGGATATCATGATGAAACCCGGCATGGGCACCTATGATAAGTTTAAAGAGATGTTTGATCGTTTCTCTGCCGAAGCCGGCAAGAAGCAATATCTTATCCCTTACTTCATCTCTGCCCATCCAGGTACTAATGATGAAGATATGCTGACTTTGGCATTATGGCTAAAACAATATAAATTCAAACTGGATCAAGTTCAAAACTTCTACCCTTCACCACTTGCTAATGCCACAGCTGTGTATCACACAGAGCTTAACTCATTACATAAAGTGCGTGAAACTGATGAGAAAGTTGTCGTACCAAAAGGTGCTCGTCAGCGTCGTCTGCACAAAGCCTTATTACGCTATCACGATCCAGCTAACTGGCCTCTTATTCGCGAGTACCTGCTTAAAACGGGCAATCGTAATCTAATTGGTCGTGGCCCTCGTCATCTAGTACCACCAGAAAGCTTGGCTGAAAAACAAGCCCAGCGCAGCAATGCTAAGCCTCACCTTGGCAAAGGTGGCGCGAACAGCAAGAATACACCGAACGGCAGTAATAAAGGTGTTAAACAGCAACGTGCACAACCAGGTACTAAGGACTTTACCAAGGCATTAACTAAGCATACAGGTCTTGCGCCGCAAGAAGGTGTGGGCATTAACGAAAGCGGTAAGAAAGCAGGTAACAAACCGAACCGTAAGAAACCGGCTGTCGGTGGAAATAGCGGTGCTAATAATAACGCTAATGGCAGTGTTAAGAATGGTGGATTTAAAAAGCCTTCTGGCAGTCGTCCAAACAATACGAATAAGTCTGCCAATAAAGGTGGACAAGGCCAGCAAGCTAAGCGGAGTAACAAACGCTAAGTAATAAGTAACTTGATTAGAAAAAGGGTAAAATGTTCATTCATTTTACCCTTTTTTCTATTGAGGAAAAGTTACAATTAATAATCTAATGCTTATCAAAAGCAGTGTCACCTAACACTGCTGTAATTAACAACTATAATTAAAGCTCCTAAACACCCCTATTATCTATATTGGTTGCAGTAACCAGTACGGGAGGTTGTTATGCTCATGCGAAAAATAACCCACTATTTAGATCAAGCTTATATAAACTATCAAAGTGACCATCACCCACCTGGCTATACCGCGCAACACGCAGCGGAATTAAGTAAAACCAGTGGCATGTGTTTTGCGAAGACAGTCATTATCACTGCTGATACAAAACTCGTAATGATTGTCATGCCAGCACCTTATACCATTGACTTTGATAATATCGCTTTTTCAATTGGTGCTCATTACGTCAATTTAGCCTATGAGCATCAGTTCCGAGATATATTCCCTGATTGCGAAACAGGCGCTATGCCACCGTTTGGTCATCTATTTAACATGCCTGTTTTTATATCTGACGCGTTAGTAAAGCAAGAAGAAGTAAGTTTTAATGCGGGCGACCACAGTGAAACAATTCGAATGAAAACTGCAGATTTAGTTGATCTAATTAAACCTGTCATCATCAGTTGTGGTTTTCATAAGGCAGGTCGTGGCTATCAACATGAACATGTAAGACAAGGTAAATTAAAGCATTAAAACATGCGAAGTACCCTAATTCACTACCACAGGAAGTTTAAATCATGAGGATTAGCAGCGCGTTACTGACAAGTTCAGAAAGTACATTAGCAAAAATAAAAGGCCTATCTGAATGGCAAAAAGAGATCGAGGCACTAAATTCAAACTCTAACGAGCAAGCTGTGGTAGACATCATCACTGCGAATATAGTCCTCACGATCCAATGCGGAGGTATCACTATGATTGGCGAACTATACAAAAATATTGAGATCTATGCCCAAGATGCATCGCAACATATAAAGATAGATGTAGACAATGTTATTCATAAAGTCATGCGCAATCTATAGGTTATTTTAGGAGCTAAAATATGGCCATTGCAATCACACTAAAAGAATATTTCGAACACGAAGATATTCACTATGACACCATTAATCACCGCCGAGCATTCACATCACTAGATTCATCTCGAACAGCCCACCTTCCAGCTGGAAATGTCGCCAAGGCCGTTGTACTTGAAAGTGTAACAGGTGATTACCTTATGGCTTCATTACCCGCTAATAGCCGAGTCTCATTAACAGACGTGAGTAATATTATGGGTCAATATTACTACTTAGCCAGCGAACAAAAGTTGCAGGTATTATTTCCTGACTGTGCTAAAGGCGCGATCCCTGCAATAGGATCTGCATACAATATGGATATGATTATTGATGACAGTCTACTCGCTGCAGATTCAATCTATATCGAGTCCGGAGATCACCGACACTTTATAAAGCTAAAGAATAATGAATACAAACATTTAGTTGAGGATATGTCGCATGGTGATATTCGAGGAAAAAATATGGGTGCGCCTAGGATCTGGGAACGAACCAATATTAACTGGCATATATAAACCATTAAGCATTAGCCATGTATTTTCATCATCAATAGTGAAAATACATGGTTATCATATTTATGATTAATTACAAAAATAAATTATTTCGATTTTGGTCTGAACGGTTTAATTACCGACTCATCACACTCAAAGAAAGGCCCATCCATTAAATCAATGCAGTAAGGGATAGCTGGGAACACGGCATCTAGACATTCACGGATTGATTTAGGTTTACCCGGTAAATTCACAATTAATGAATCCGCACGTAAGCCAGCTGTTTGACGAGATAGGATCGCGGTAGGAACAAATTTTAACGACTCTGCACGCATTAACTCACCAAAACCAGGCATCATACGATCACACACGGCTTCTGTTGCTTCAGGTGTTACATCACGCTTAGCTGGACCTGTACCACCCGTTGTTACGATCAAACTACAGTTTTTCTCATCGGCCATTTTGATTAACGTTGCCTCAATCACATCTTGCTCATCGGGAATAACTTCATAAACAGCTTCCCACTCAGAAGTGAGATACTCGTTTAATACCGCGATAATGGCTTTACCAGAAAGATCTTCATAAATGCCAGCGCTGGCTCTATCACTTACTGTCACGATACCGATTTTAGCTTTAGTCATGTTTATTCCATATAGCATATTTGATTAATGCGCTAATTTTAACCGAACCTACCGAGTGTGTAAAATCAACGTGTTGATCTGCCTCAAACTATCTAATGAGAGTTTATAAAATCCTGATTTAGATCATGAATAGTTAAAATAGACATCGCGAAACAATCTCTTTGTAGGTACATTCCACAACAAATAAAACATTTTTTATAAGTTAAAAAAATGTTAACTATGCATTGGGTATAATAAAGGGGTTTCAATGTTAGAATTATTCATTGGTTTAATTGTAACGATCGGTGTCGGTTACTTCATCGTCAAAGAATACAAAGCCGCTGGTGTATTACTCACCGCAGGTATTGCGTTGCTGATCATAACAGGCTTGCTCGGTAAACAAGTTCTGCCATCAAGTATTGCGAGCACAGGAAATAGCCTAGCAGACTCATTAGAGTTTGTTAAATACATGCTGCAATATCGCGGCGGTGGCTTGGGTATGCAAATTATGCTGTTATGTGGCTTCGCCTCTTACATGACACAAATTGATGCCAACAATGTGGTTGTTAAACAATTTTCAAAACCACTGTCATTTATCAAATCACCTTACACTCTACTTGTTGCCGCCTATATAGTGGCTTGCTTGATGTCACTTGCTGTTAGCTCTGCAACTGGACTCGGTGTTTTGCTGATGGCGACGTTATTTCCAATGATGACGGCAATGGGTATATCAAGACCCGCTGCCGTTGCTGTTTGTGCGTCTCCCGCTGCAATTATCTTATCGCCAACATCTGGTGATGTTGTTGTCGCCGCTGAAAAGTCAGGATTACCATTGCATGTATTTTCTGTTGAAACGGTATTACCGGTATCAATCAGTGCCATCATTGTTATGGCGGCCGCCGCATTTTTCTGGAACCGTTATTTAGACAAAAAAGAAAATACCCCAATGGAGAAAACAGATATATCAGAAATAACCGTTACAGCACCTGGTTATTATTCAATACTGCCATTCTTACCTATCATCGGTGTATTTGTATTTAATGGCTCTACCATCGAAGGTCTAGAACTTGATATCTATACCATCGTGGTATTCTCTATTTTTATTAGTGCAATTGTCGACTTCATCACTAAACGATTTAACGGTAAAGCAACCTTAGAAGATTTAGAATCTTGTTATGAAGGTATGGGTGATGCATTTAAAGGTGTCGTGATGTTATTAGTCGCTGCCGGTGTATTTGCGCAAGGCTTAATGTCTATTGGTGCAATTGATAATTTAATCGGGCTGGCTGAAGCCGCTGGCGCTGGCGGCTTTGCATTGATGTTAATTTTGACAGGTCTAACTGTAGCGGCAGCCATTGCGACAGGTTCAGGTAATGCACCTTTCTATGCATTTGTTGAACTAGCGCCGACCCTAGCCGCTAAAATGGGCTTAAACCCAGCATTCTTAATCATCCCAATGTTACAAGCATCAAATCTTGGCCGTACTATTTCTCCAGTGGCGGGTGTTATTGTTGCAACAAGTGGCATGGGTAAAATCAGTCCGTTTGAAGTTGTTAAACGTACTTCAGTACCAGTATTAGCTGGCTTGATTACGGTTATTGGCGGGACGATGGTGCTTGTGCCTATGTATGCTTAACTTTATTGCTTTACCTTATAATCTGAAGTAATAGAGGTTAATCAGTAAGAAAGTCATGTTTATAAGGCTAGGATGAATGTTCTAGCCTTTAACTTGTCACCCTAAAAAGTCGAGTCAGATCTTATATTAATTATATCGATGAGATTTGTTATACTCAGCCCATGAATAAGTTGAAGTGAATAGAGGACAAACAAAAAGTGAATTATCAAGCGGCTATTTTTGATATGGACGGACTACTTCTCGACACTGAACGCGTGTGTAAAGGCGTATTCGAAGAAGCATGCGCATCATTATCGATTCCTTTTTTGGAAGATGTTTACTTAGATATTATCGGACGTAACGCGCAAGGTATTGAAAAAGTAATTCGCGCAGGTTACGGTCGTGATTTGGATTATCCTGTTCTTCATAATGCATGGAAAACTCGCTATAACGCCGTAGTAAAGCACCAAGCAATCCCCGTTAAAGACGGCGTAGTAGAATTGCTGACGTGGCTAAAAAACCACAATATTCCGACTGCAGTTGCAACATCTACGCAGCAAGATATTGCTAAAATAAAGTTAAGCTTGGCTGGTTTAGACCACTACTTCGATAACTTAACCACTGGGTGCGAAGTGAAAAATGGCAAACCGGACCCTGAAATTTATCTTCTTGCAGCAGAACGCTTGAACATCCAACCGCAACAATGTTTAGCATTTGAAGATTCAAATAATGGTGTACGGTCTGCAGTAAGTGCGAACATGCAAACATTTCAAATCCCCGATCTAGTACAGCCGAGTACTCAAATTCGGACCTTAGGGCATACAATTAGCGCTTCGTTGTCTGATGTACTTGCTGTATTAAAGCAACGCAGACAATCCGCATAGCTAGAGTTAGTTTACCACGACTGCGTTAAGTCTTGTTTTCGATAACCTCTAATAACACTTATCACTAAAATAAACTAAAATTATTGATAGTAGGTTATTAGAGGTGATTGCCATGTCTGTATTTAACGAAACGATACGTAGAAAAGGCCAAGCCGAGGAAGATATTTTCTTTGCTAAGTTAGATCTCGAGCTTATCGCCGAACTGCACAAAAACAATGAAGACCCACTAGCAGAATCAGAGCAGTTAGCGCACGAGTCTGGATATAAGCGTTAACTTTTATAATTCGATCAAATCATAAATTGACTAAATCAACGCTGAGCAGGTCGTCCAACATTGTCTTTTACGATAGTTCATGGGTGAAGATATAGACAAGATCATTGAGCGCGCCGCTATCGACGAGTGTTGCACTACCACCAACAAAGATAACTATTCCAGCAATGAAGTAGCGATACAATTTATGTAGGCCTTCGTTCCAAATAGTTTCGGGACATGCCTTTTCGTATTGAACTTGCGTCTTGTCTACTTTGGCTAAAAATTGTTTACGTTCTAAATAGCGATGTAAATTAAACCGAGCAATTGCAGAAAATAAAAAACCCGACAACATAATCACAGCTAACATCCATTCTAAATCACTCATTACTTTTCCTTAAGCATGACCAAAACTATAAAATATATTAAAAACAATATCATTGAGTTATAACATCATTGAATTAAAAAAGTACCAATTAAACTTTAATAATTCATTAATAATAATTTTATAGCAAAAAAAATGGCTGGAATGAATAATCATTCCAGCCATTTCCATTAATTCATCACTTAAAACTAGTCAGTTAATAAGGCGAAGTATTCTCACAAACTAATTACAATGCAGTCTCTAAAATCTGACGGCTTACTTCCAAAGTTATATTTTTACGTTCCCCTAGCGCTACCATGCCATGTTTCTCTAACTTGATAATTAAATTGTCAATATCCGTAGACGTTATTCCAGCATCAGTAAGCGTTGTTGGAACCTCCATGGCCTTAAAAAATGCTTCTGTTTTTGCTATCGCTTGATCAATTTTGTCATCTTCATCAGCAACAGTTATATTCCAAACACGTTCCGCATATTGCAATAATTTACTGCGTTTATCTTCACGCATAACTTTCATTACTGCAGGTAACACGATAGATAAGCTACGAGCGTGATCGACACCATGTGCCGCAGTCAGTTCATGACCAATCATGTGAGTAGCCCAATCATGCGGCACACCAGCACCAATCAGGCCATTTAGCGCCATTGTTGCAGACCACATAATATTGCCACGGATTTCTAAGTCGCCTTTAGTTTCCGGTTTTAATGCTTTCGGTCCTTCTTCGATAAGCGTCAACAATAAACCTTCAGAAAAACGGTCTTGTACTTTAGCGTTGATACTATAAGTCATGTACTGTTCCATCGTATGCACAAATGCATCGACAACACCGTTACTGATTTGACGGTCAGATAGACTTAAACTCACTGCAGGATCAAGTATTGCAAAGGTAGGACGAACAAGTGGACTACCAAATGATAGCTTACTGCCATCACGCGTAATTACCGCGCCGCCATTTGACTCAGAGCCAGTTGCAGGCAATGTTAATACGCAGCCCATTGGTAATGCTTTTGTAATTGGCGCATATTTACTTAAAATATCCCAAGCATCATCACCTTCAAATACGGCTGCAGCGGCAATAAACTTACTGCCATCAACAACGGAGCCGCCACCAACAGCAAGTATATAATCAACATCGTGCTCGTTAATAACATCGACAGCTTTGATTAATTGGTCATACGTTGGGTTAGGTTCGATACCCGAAAATTCCACCCAATTATGCTCAGATAACGCCGCAACAACCTGATTGTAGACACCATTTGATTTAATCGAACCGCCGCCATAAGTCACCAATACTTTAGCTTCTAATGGTATCTCTTTGCTTATCGCTTTAATTTGGTCATCACCAAAGTGAATGCGAGTTGGGTTTTGAAACGTAAAGTTCAACATGTGTTTTTCCTAGTTAAGCGTTTGCGATTAGTTTTTCAGCAACTAATGCTGAAGACGCTGGATTTTGACCTGTGATGATTAAACCATCTTGTACAGCAAACGGAGTCCAATCAGCAACTTTCTGATAGTCAGCGCCACGCTTTACAAGCTCATCTTCTAATAAAAAAGGTACGATATCAGTTAATTGTACAGCATCTTCTTCAGTATTTGAAAAACCGGTTACGGCTTTACCCTTAATTACAAATTCACCTTCAGGTGTTTTAACGTTCAATAGTGCCGCACTTGCATGACACACCGCAGACACAGGTTTATTATTAGCAATAAAAGCAGCCAGTAAATCAATTGAGGTTGAATTATCAGTTAAATCCCAAAGTGGACCGTGACCACCAGGATAAAATACGGCATCAAAATCTTGTTCTTTTACGTCAACGAGTTTCATTGTGGTCGCAAGTACTTGCTGTGCAACATCATCAGCATCAAAACGACGCGTAGCATCTGTCTGCATACTTTCATCGGCGCTTTTTGGATCAATCGGTGGTTTACCACCAGCAGGTGATGCCAGAGTCACTTTCATGCCGGCATCAACAAATACATAATAAGGTGCTGCAAGTTCTTCAACCCAAAAACCCGTTTTTTCACCTGTATTACCTAAATCTGCATGTGATGTTAATACCACTAAAATATTCTTACTCATGATAATCCCTCTCGGTTTAAGTTACTGATGGTGATTCTATACCTCAAAACAAAATCTAACAATGCAGAGTAAATTAATTACACTGTTCAAATTTTTGATACAATTGATTTGTTTTCATCATTATCAGGATGCATTAATGAATGTTTCTTTTGAACAATTAAAAAGTATGGTTGTTTACGCGCAGATTGTCGAACAAGGCACCCTTTCCGCGGCAGCTAAACATTTAAATCTTTCTCGTGCCGTTGTCAGCTACCATCTAAAGAAGCTAGAAACGCACCTTGGCCTCAAATTACTTAACCGAACCACTCGTAGCTTTACGCTCACAGAAGCGGGACAGCAGTACTATCAACACTGCCAAGAAATCGCATCACAGGCTGAAACAGCAAATCAACAAATAGAAAATTTAAAACACGAACCAGAAGGCTTATTAAAGATAACTTGCCCGGTCAATGTTGGATTACAGATAATTGTTCCAGCCTTAAATATGTTTAAGATCCAATTTCCAAGGATTGAATTGGACATCATGCTGACAGATGATATCGTAAACATCATGCAAGAAGGTATTGATCTGGCGATT
>NZ_JASJHF010000059.1:0-12882 GCF_033791185.1 Moritella sp.
AGCGACAATATTTTGCATTGCTTTTGCTAATTGAAAACCACAATCACAACGTGCACTAAATAAAGCATCTCCGGTTAAACATTCCGAATGCAAACGGATAAGCACAGGTTCACTCGGATCAAGTTTGCCGTAAACTAAGGCTAAATGCTCTTTACCTGTCGCCCGCTCGATAAAACCATTCATCTGAAAAGTACCAAATTCGGTTGGTAATTTAGCACTATCCACATAAGTAACAAGATTGTAAGGCTCCTGCTCAGCTAAATTACTGCGTACATCCATTAATATTTTGCCAAGTTCATTACGGCCACTACCATCTCCGCCATCTCCCCAGTAGCTGTCTTTATGTGAATGTTCAGTGAGTACTTGCTCGCCCGTGGCAACCAGTTTATAAGCATAAGATGGATTTTGACTAAACTTTTCAATGACAACATAGCGCATCACACGCTCACGTTGTACTGGCCAATCAGATTTTACAAACTGAGCATATTCACGGCTTAAACTAAAGGCTTCATCAGGCGTCTGCGCTTGACGAATTAAGCGTTGTAATTGTGGGTCGTTAAACTTTTGAGCTTGATAAAAATGCTCGCTACTGGGCCATGTAACACCTTCAATCTTAATCGGGGCCAATGCAAAATTTGACAGGAATCCGAAATCATCATTAGGTTCATAAAATTGTATTTCATCTATCATTTATTTCTACTCCATGAAAATAGATATTATCTACATATCAAACATTTGTAGGGAGACCCCACACGTAACAAGGAGTATAGTTTGGATAAGAAAGAATGACTTTTGGCGATAGCAATAGTGCTACAGGGTTAAAAAAATCAGACATTAAAGCGAACTATTTAGCTTTAATGTCTGCAGAAATAAGCTTTATGATTTATGTTTAAGCCAACTATTTACCAATGAATCAATAAAGTAAATAACCTAAGTTTTCATGTCCCCATTGCCACCAAATAACACCCGCAACAGATACAAAAATAATCCAAGCGAATAAACCATTCAGCATTTTGGGCTGTACTATCGAACTGACTAATTTATATTCCGCCACACCAGTGAACATGGCTTTTACTAAAGGCTGCTTTTTTAGTTTGTAAGCCGCGATAGCAACCACATGCAGGCCAATAACCCAAAGTAAAATATCAAAGTTTAGGTGATGTAACCAAGTCATGAAGCTCACCGTATCATCAGCAAAATATTGCGCTAATGGACCTTCTGATAAAATATCATCACTGGCACTTAAACCAGTAAATAACTGCGTAATGAGCAAGGCTAAAAATAATACCACCATACAGGCGCCAGCAGGGTTATGACCAAATTTAACCCGGTCAAATTTATTCTTATCTCGGAGGTAATCAAGCAAGGCTTTCGGGCTTTTAATAAAATAGCTAAACTTAGCGGTATCACTACCAATAATCCCCCAAATAAAACGCGTTATCCAAAGCGCAAGTAATGCATAACCAAACACAAAATGCCATTCCATTTCGCCGTTATCAGCGCAATACCATAATGCAAATAACAAGCTTACCTGTAACCAATGGTAGCCACGAATAAATCCGTCCCAAACTTTAACCTTAACCATACAATCCTCTGTAAAGAACAAGCGATAGACACACTCGTTAAAATTAGTTAACAGCGACTCTTATGTTTAGAATCACTTAACGCCAATTATAAACTAATCGGGTAACCTTTCATTTTCCACTCACGGATGCCGCCATCCATTGAAATCACGTCGGTGTAGCCCATGCGTTGAATAAACTCAGCGGATAATGCTGAGCGATAACCACCACCGCAATACAGCACGATACACGTATCTAATTCAGGATATTTAGCTTCTAAGTCGCGTTCAATAATACCACGTCCCATGTACTCAGCACCGCTAATACGGCTTGCTTGCCACTCGCTTTCTTCACGCACGTCAATAAGTACAAACGTTTTACCTTCGTCTTGCCACTGCTTCACATCATCACAGCTGCATTCTTTAACCACTTTACGTGCTTCGTTACACAAATCTAGAAATCGTTGACTATGAGCCATGTTGTTATCCTTCTCGGTTTAATAGCTGATTTTTACTCAACCATAATTTCATTTTATGCCTGATAATTCAATCACAAAGCGCATAAAAAAACGACCTATACAATTTTTAGTAAAAAAATATTAACATCAGGTTATTTGATTGGCGCTCGTCTTTTAGTTGGACTGGTTTTAGAAACTAATTGACTCATTTACGTGCAAAGAATCAAATCGACTTCTAAGATGTAGAATAAGATGTTGCTCATCTAACCTTTCTAAAATTATATATAGAGCAGTAGCAACACTTAACCAAGATATGTGGGAGTTATTGTATGAAATATTTATCGTTATATATGCTGGCTTTGGGCGCCACGATTTTAGTTGGCTGTGAATCAGGGCCTGACTCTCCTCAAGGTTTCAGTTTACCTAAAGGTGATGTCAGCAATGGCAAAATGGTATTTATAAAGTATAAATGCCAGTCATGTCATGCTCTTAAAGGAGTTGAACAATCGGGCATTATAGAAAATCCAGAGCTATCGGTGAGACTGGGGGGGACATCCCCCTTTGTTAAGACGTATGCAGACTTAGTCACTTCAATTATTAATCCGTCACATAAGATCGCCAGAGACTACCCGCGTTCAATGCTTCAAACTGATGGTGTATCAAAAATGGCCGTTTATAATGACGTGATGACGGTGACAGAACTTGTTGATGTTGTGTCATTTTTACAGCCTTATTACGAACTAGTACCACATTCTAAAACAGACTATCTCTATTATGAGTATGAGTAACACTTGGTTTGCAGCAACGCAGGCAAAAACAAGTTTAGAATTAATTTATATCAACAGATAGAAACTCTAATGATGTAAAAAACCCGCACTAGGCGGGTTTTATGACAGTCCAAAGACCAATACGTTAGCTAGGTTCCCCTAAGGTTTACGTCATTGGGTCTTGATCTGCACCTTCTTTTTCGACAACTGGCGGTAACATAGTTTCACGATTAACACCTAACTTCAGGGCTAGAGCACTGGCTACGTAAATCGATGAGTATGTACCAACCACGATACCAATTAGCAATGCTAAGGCAAAACCGTGGATCAGTGCGCCACCTTTGAGGAATAATGATACTAATACCATTAATGTTGTACCTGAGGTGATCAAGGTACGTGATAATGTCTGCGTTAATGAAATATTAACAATGTCCATAGCATCATCAATACGCAGGCGGCGGAAGTTTTCACGGATACGGTCAAATACCACGATAGTATCATTCAACGAATAACCAATAACGGTCAGTAGTGCCGCTAAGATTGTTAAGTCAAATTCAATCTGTAAGAGCGAAAAGATACCTAACGTGATGATAACGTCATGCGTCAGGGAAATAACAGCACCTGCTGCTAAACGCCATTCAAAACGTACACCAACATAAATCAAGATACAAATTAATGCCGCAAGTAGCGCTAGGCCACCTTGCTCGGTTAATTCATCACCTACGTTTGGACCAACAAACTCGATACGGCGCATTTCTACACTCTGATCATAACCTTGTAATACAGAAATAATCTGGCTACCAAGATGTTCACTGTCCAAACCTTCACGTGGTGCGATACGGATCAACACATCACGGCTTGAACCGAAATGTTGAATGATCGCATCATCAAACCCTTTTGCAGATAACAACGGACGGATCACTTCAAGATCTGCCGCGTTGTCATAACCCACTTCGATCACCGTACCACCGGTGAAATCAAGACCCCAATTAATACCTTTAACGGCAATTGAAGATAACGATAAAAGAACTAATAGCGCAGATAAAATAAACGCTGGTTTAGCCATTTTCATAAAGTGGATCGTGCGTTCTGTTTTAATAATTTCAAACATAATTAATCCCCTTAGATTGAAAGCTTATCGATCTTTTTATTACCCCAAAGGAAGTTCACGATTGCACGTGTACCAATAATTGAAGTAAACATAGAAGCGGCAATACCAATTGCGAGCGTAATGGCAAAACCTTTAATCGCACCAGTACCAACTGCAAACAAAATTATTGCGGTTAATAACGTTGTAATATTCGCATCAGCAATGGTTGATAACGCATTATCGTAACCACGGTGAATCGCTTGCTGAACGCTACAGCCTTCTTTTAGCTCTTCACGGATACGTTCAAATACCAATACGTTAGCATCAACAGCCATACCAATGGTTAATACGATACCAGCGATACCAGGTAGCGTCATTGTTGCTCCGGGGATCATCGACATAATACCAATAATCATGATGATGTTTGCACAAAGCGCAACGTTGGCAACCAGACCAAACTTACGGTAGTAAATCGCCATGAAGATAACGATAGCAATCATGCCATAGATCATCGCAGACAAACCGTTCTCAATGTTTTGCTTACCGAGGCTAGGACCAATAGTACGCTCTTCGACGATTTGCACTGGCGCAACTAAGGCACCTGCACGTAATAGTAACGCCAGGTTTTTTGCTTCGCTTGGGCTGTCTAAACCAGTAATACGGAAACTACGACCTAACTGCGCTTGAATCGTGGCAACGTTAATTACTTCTTCAATCTTCTGCAGTTTAGAGCTACCATCAGCTGCTTTATCACCCGTTGGCTTGTATTCAATGAATACTGTTGCCATAGATGTACCGATTGCTTTCTTCGTCGCGCGAGACATTTTACTGCCGCCTTGCGAGTCAAGATCGATATTCACTTGCGGACGACTAAACTCATCGGCTCCCGATGTTGCACCTTTGATGTGATTACCGGTTAAGATAACTTGTTTCTTCAGTACCACAGGGCGACCGTCACGCGTTGTATACTTTTGACTGCCGGCAGGCACTCGACTGCTGTAAGGGTCAGCTTTCGTATCAACTAAACGGAACTCTAACGTTGCTGTTGCACCTAAGATTTCTTTGGCACCCGCAGTATCCTGAACACCCGGTAATTCAACCACAATACGGTCTGCACCTTGGCGCTGTACTAACGGCTCAGCAACACCGAGTTGGTTAACACGGTTACGGATAATGGTGATATTTTGTTGCAAGGCGTATTCTTTGATTTCAGCAAGTTTGACTTCAGTCATTTTTGCCGACAAACTAAATTGACCGTTACTTTCACTGTCTGTTAACAGGACATCGGCATATTTATTTTTAATGAATTTTTCTGCTTTATCACGAGTTTCAACATCACGAAAACGCACTGTTACACCGTTGCTGTCTTTACGCACGGCAGTATAACGCAGTTTTTCTTCACGTAAGTCGGTACGGAAATCTTGCAACATTTGATCTTCTGCTTTCACTAACGCTTCTTGCATATCGACTTCAAGTAAGAAGTGAACACCACCACGTAAATCAAGACCTAATTTTAGTGGTTCAGCGCCAATGCTTTGCAGCCAATCAGGTGTTGCAGGGGCAAGGTTTAAAGCAACAATGAAAGTTTGACCAAGTTGTTCTTTTAAGATTTCACTAGCAAGTAGTTGCTGCTCGCTATCAGTTAAACGAATTAATACTTGGTTCTGTTCTAATGAAACACTTTTATAACTGATTTGTTGTTTATCGAGTTCTGCTTTAACTTTATCGAGAGTTGATACTTCAATAGCAGCACCACGTGCAGCAGAAACTTGAACAGCGGGGTCTTCCCCGTATAGATTCGGTGTGGCATAGAGTAAACAAATGGCGATCGTAGCGATCACCATTAGATACTTCCACAGAGGATATTTGTTTAGCACAATATTACCTTACTGGGATACGGAAAAGATTAAAGTGACTGCATGCTGCCTTTTGGCAATACAGCTGCAATGTAATCACGTTTAATCGTGATGTTTGTTGCATCAGCAATCGTGATCACAATGTAATCGTTACCGTCAGAGATCTTTGCTATTTTACCGACTACGCCACCAACAGTAAGCACTTCTTCACCTTTTGACAACGATGACATTAGGTTCTTCTGTTCTTTTTGACGTTTAGCTTGTGGACGATAGATCATGAAGTAAAAGATCACACCAAAAATACCTAGCATGATCAACATTTCGTAACCACCACCAGCTGGAGCAGAAACACCTTCAGCAGCAACTGCATTTGCAATGAAAAAACTCATTTTTATTTCCCTTTATAAATTTTAATATTGATAATGATAAACCAATCACATTACATTACTACTAAAGAGAAAGGTTTACCAAACTTAGATCGACATTCAGGTTAGTGTTTGCTTAATAATTAAGCGTCAGACTTCGCTAAAGGCGGCACTTCACGGCCTTGTTTAGTATAGAAATCAGTAACAAACTGCTCAAACGTATCAGAATCAATCGCGTCACGGATGCCTTGCATAAGGTTTTGGTAGTAACGTAGGTTATGCATAGTGTTTAAACGTGCGCCTAAGATCTCGTTACATTTGTCCAAATGATTCAGGTAAGAACGTGTGTAGTTCTTACATGTGTAGCAATCGCATTCAGGATCAAGCGTGCTAGTATCTGTTTTATGCTTAGCATTACGGATCTTGATAACGCCTTCACTGGTGAATAAGTGGCCATTACGTGCATTACGTGTTGGCATTACACAGTCAAACATATCAACACCGCGACGAACACCTTCAATCAAATCTTCAGGTTTACCAACGCCCATCAGGTAACGTGGCTTGTCTTCTGGAATTTGTGGACAAGTGTGCTCAAGAATACGGTGCATGTCTTCTTTTGGTTCACCTACAGCGAGACCACCAACAGCATAACCGTCAAAACCTATGTCTAATAAGCCTTTAACAGAAATGTCACGTAGGTGCTCGTAAACGCCACCTTGGATGATACCGAATAAGTTATTTTTGTTATCTAACTTATCAAAGTGATCACGTGAACGTTGTGCCCAACGTAAAGACATACGCATTGATTTTTCAGCTTCTGATTCAGTCGCAGGGTATGGCGTACATTCATCAAAAATCATCACAACATCAGAACCCAAATCATCTTGGATTTCCATTGAAGTTTCTGGATCTAAGAAGATCTTGCTACCATTTACTGGATGACGGAAATGTACACCCGCTTCGGTAATTTTACGCATTTTACCTAGGCTGAATACTTGGAAACCGCCTGAATCGGTCAGGATAGGACCCTGCCAGTTCATGAAGTTATGTAAACCACCGTGTTGCTTCATTACTTCCTGACCAGGACGTAACCACAGGTGAAAAGTATTACCTAATAGAATGTCAGCGCCTGTTGCGTCAACTTCTTCAGGCGTCATACCTTTAACAGTACCGTAAGTACCTACTGGCATGAATGCTGGCGTTTCAACAACACCACGTACAAAGATTAAACGGCCGCGACGTGCATTACCAGTCGTTTTATCTAATTCGTATTTTAACTTCATATAAACCTCAAGTCAGAGAAACAGTCTGACATTACTTCTCTCAAAAAATTCAAATAACATACCTTATTGGTAGTCATTTATCGTTAACTAATCAGTGGTGCGCTAATAAGCACTAACTCACTACTAATTAAATTTATACTGCGGTCTGTTTAGTCACAAACATCGCATCGCCATAACTAAAGAAACGGTACTTCTCAGTAATAGCGTGTTGGTAAGCTGGCATTACGTGATCATAGCCCGCAAATGCTGATAACAACATAATAAGTGTTGATTCTGGTAAATGGAAATTCGTTACCATGGCATCAACCAGTTGGAATTCATAACCAGGATAAATAAAGATCTCGGTATCATCAAAAAACGGCGCTAGCGGTAAGCCTTTTGCCATTGTTGCTTGCGCGGCACTTTCTAATGAGCGTACTGACGTAGTACCCACAGCGATAACACGGCCGCCATTGGCTTTAGTTTCTGCAATTTTAGCCACAACGTCTTCAGATACTTCTGCATATTCAGAATGCATATGGTGATCGAGAATATTATCAACACGCACTGGTTGGAACGTACCCGCACCAACGTGCAGCGTTACAAACGCCGTGTTTACGCCTTTTTCAGCTAACTGCGCTAACAATGCTTCATCAAAGTGTAAACCAGCGGTAGGCGCAGCGACGGCACCCGGCTTTTCATTATAAACCGTTTGATAACGTTCTTTATCTGAATCTTCATCAGGACGGTCGATATAAGGTGGCAATGGCATGTGACCAATGTCTTCTAATACTTCCAGTACATGACGTTCGTCTAAAAATTTAAGTTCAAATAATGCATCATGGCGTGCAACCATCTCGGCATTAACCGTGCCTTCTAAGATAAGTCGAGCGCCTACTTTCGGCGATTTTGACGAACGCACGTGTGCAAGCACAGAGTGGTCACTAATAACACGTTCAACAAGTACTTCGATTTTACCGCCAGAGGCTTTTTGTCCGTACATACGCGCAGGGATAACACGGGTATTATTAAATACCATCAGATCACCCGCTACAACTAAATCGAGGATGTCTGCAAACTGTTTATCTGCAAGCGCACCGCTATTACCGTTTAGTTGGAGTAGACGGCTTGAGCGACGATCCGCTTTCGGATAACGTGCAATTAACTCGTCAGGAAGAGTAAAATTGAAATCTGAAACCTGCATGAAGGTACCTTAAAATCGAACTTAAAATTGAAATAGTCCGCTAGTCTAGTTATCAACAGAGATAATATCAAGGGAAGAAGAGATTTGTTCCGATTATGACGGGTTAAATAACCACTTAATAACCTCAGCCTTAGATAGGGACTACGCTTATCAGCAAAAAGTCGGTACAGGCGTAGGGTGACGTTAACCTTATGGTTATCCGCTTGTTAGCTAAATAGACAATTAGTTATCCGCATAATAAATTTTATTATTCATCAAGCGAATATCAAACTCAGTATCAAACGACAAGACCCCGCCATCGAGCTTATGTAACCAGCGCCAACTGTCTTGTTCTGCGTTTCTAAACATAACAAACATGGCAATATACTCAGCATCATTAACTTGCACCAATTCATAATCTAATTTGGCATTGGGTTTTACGCTGAACACTTGTTTATCAACAAGGTCTGCGCCAAGGACCAATTCATCGGCTTGCCATAACTGATCAAAACTGGCATTGCGAAAAGCACTGACCGCCGATAATTGATAGATCCGAACCATTACCGGTAAAGATTCGTTATACTTGTTGCTATTAAGATCTGCAGAGGCGGATAAGTTTAATCGAACATCTGTGCTACTACACGCACTCAGCAGTAATAAAGCAGCGCTAGTTACAAGCAGCTTAAGCCATTTTTCAAAAGGGAGAAAAGAGGGGGTGATTGTTATCATACGCTTCAACATCCATTGTTATGAGCTAATAATTTAGAGGAGTGGTATCCATACCAATCCTTGTTATAGCAAAATCCCCCCCTAATATAAAACAACCTAAATGGGGAATACTCTGCTGATCACGACAGATCATCCTAAGAACAACACAAACAATAGCGGATTGCTGGCAAGTAAATGTCATAATTGAATTTATTCAAGGCTAGAACCATAAAATCAAGTCCTTAAGTCTAAATTCAATTTTATAAAAAAAGCAGCGCTAAGCGCTGCCTTACATGACGGTGAATGGTAACAAGCTCCATTGCATAATCATTGATGATGCGCCTCATATGAAATCAGACGCATCGTCTTTCTAGTTAAGGATGTACTTTTTCAAATACCGCCACAGACCATGCTGGGGTATTAATTTTATTGTTGGCTATACTCGATATACCAACACCATTTTGGGCTATAGATTGACTACCTCTGGTGGTTTGAATCGAATGTAAGGTATAACCTTCAGCATCAAAATTTTGAAAACCTTCGATTGCAGTTGGTGTCGCGTTAATCACAACCACTAAACCATCACGATCTTTATCAATAGTAGCGTTGTAGTTAGCCCCACTATTATCAATACTCATGACTATGACACCCACTGTTTGTGCACTGCCAGTATTATGAAATGTTACGCGTTGATTAATGTCAGTTCCGACCCCAAGAGTCAATAAACCCGAAGAGGCGCGCAATAATGCAAACTCTTCATAAAATGACTTCATATCGTTGATATTCTCAGCCGTTGGTATTGAATTTTCAGCCGAATTATCAATAACATCTTGAATGACTTTCCAATTACTACCATCTTTGTCTTCACGTGGTAAACCGACATCCCAATTATTATCTTGCGCAGTAAAATCAACACGGTTATACCAATCGCCTGAATCATAAGAATCACGCTGCATTGATTTAGATCTCAATAATTCACTGCCCATATGGGTAAATGGCACACCTTGACCTAACATTGCCGTGGCCAGTGATACCGCTTGCATACGAACACGTGTATCTGCATCGACCTCATAGCCAATCTTGTATTGGTTATTATCCCATAATGTTTGATTATCGTGTTTTGATACGTAATTTTGCACTTCCCATGCATCTTTCGCATAACCCGCAGCTTGGCCATTGTAATCTAACCCAGACCCTATGATGCTGTTATCTTTGCTATCAACAAATGGGTAATCAGCTAAATTACCAGCCATGCCTAAGCGCGTTAAATCGGCTAAATGTAATGCTGTTTCTTTAGTGACTTTATTTTGTTCATTGGCTAATACATATGCACCGTTACCAAACCCTTGGCCTTCTCGTAATCCTATTTCGGAATCAAATGGACCACCACCACGAACTGAGTCTCGGAGACGATCAGAGAATGTACCAACCCCCGTACCATGCATATTGGCTTGCGTTGCTTGGGTAAATTGACGGTCATTCTCTACTTCACCAAAGTTCCAACCTTCACCATAAAAGTAGGTATCAGGATCAACGGCTGTTACTGCAGCGAGTGAATCTAAGATCTGTGCTTTAGGATGATGCCCCATCAAATCCCAACGGAACGCATCAACCTTATAATCTTCAGCCCAAACTACCAGCGAGTCTGAAATCAATTTCCCCATCATCGCATTTTCAGGTGCAGTATTTGAACAACATGTTGAGTTTTCGACATCACCAGAGAGTTCATTTAAACGCTGGTAGTACCAAGGTACAATACGGTCTAACACTGACTTGTCACTGACACCCGCTTCATTGGTGTGGTTATACACAATGTCCATCACCACATTCATACCGATATCATTTTTAACCGCCATGACCATTTCACGAAACTCTTTAATTCGCATCATACCATCAGGGTTACTTGAGTATGATCCTTCTGGCACTGTGTAATGGAATGGGTCGTAACCCCAATTGAAACCATCCACATCTCGAACATAAGCATTTAAACGTTGAACAACTGCATTAGTCGGTGAATCACTTGGTAATAACTGCTCAAACACAGATTCAATTGTTTCACTACTGCTGCAATAGCCCGCAAACGCAGTATCATCTTTTATCTCAGGTTTTAGCCTACACAATTTAGAGAAAGGCTCATCAATATTCGCCACCTGCGAGCTATCTTCCTCGATAGTGGCTATATCAAATACTGGTAATAAATGCAGATGAGAAACACCCGAATCCGCTAATGATTTTAAATGTTTAACTGGGGCTGAATCACTTTGACTAAAAGCTGAATACTTGCCTCGACTTGCTTGCGGCGTAGATATATCTAATGCAGAAAAATCTCGAACATGCGCTTCATACAAAATAAATTCAGCAGGGTTGTTTTGCGCATGCGGCGCTTTTAACTCATCCCAACCAGCAGGGGTAACGGCTGCATTTTTTAAATCAATAACTTGACTCAATTCAGAATTCATTGAAAGGCTTAATGAGTAAGGGTCAGTGACTTGATAGGTTTCGATTTTGTCTGTCGCGGGATGATAAACGGTCACTTCATATTTGTAAAAATCACCGTGTGCGAGTGCTGTATTTTCTGCAACCCAACTACCGGAATTTTGATCAAAGGTCATCGGTATTTTTGTACCTTCGACCTTACTTTTACTATAAGGAACTAAACTAACAGATTGCGATGTCGGCGCCCATAAGCGGAAAGTGGTACCACTAGAGTTGATTGTAGCGCCAAATGTTTCGGATAGCGCTTGAGAGGCATAAAGTGCATCTAACGCACTCGCGGTCTGAACTTCTGTGGCTTTAATCACCCCAGAGGCATCCGAAGCGACTAAGATTAACTGACCTTTTAAGGCTTCTTTTAAAGTAATACCCGCCGTTGAAAAATCGAGTTCAAAAGCGATAAAATCCTGTGCCAGATGCGGTTTTTTTTCCGAACCCTGCCATTCTTCCGATGCACTTCTTGTGTCACTGCTGATCACACCATCAGCCGCAATGATTTTTTTGGTCGCGCTATCAAACGTCATACCGGCATTGTTCGCGTAATATAACTCCACCTTAGTCGCTTCTTTACTGTTGATTAACAATACGTTATCGTCAGCAAAAATAGCACTTGCTCCAGACAACTCAATGACATTCGAGGGTTTATTCGCTAGTGCATCATAATAGACTTTATCGGTGCCCTTAAAAAGGAAACCGATATTGCCTATTGCTGTCGAGCTATCAAATTCAAATTTAAGGTTAGCGCTTTGAAAGTCACCATTACTCTTGGTATTAGCAATGATATTAAGGCAGTTATCTGTACCGTTAACAGGAATATCCCAATAAATACCATAAGTATCGCTGACTCCCGTAGATTCAAGGCCTGGCCACTTAGAATCACTACCGTCTAAATTGCTGCACTCACCTTCATTCCATACATGCAGCCTAAAATCATTATTATCGCCATCCAGGGTATTCATGTACACACGAGCATGATTTGCAGGAACATCATCACTTGTGATCAGCTCTGGGTAAACGGCCGCCACTCCTTCTTGAGTAAAGACCTCAGATTTATCATTTGTTTGGGCTAGCTGCAGTGTGGAATTAAACTCACCCAAAGGTTTACTATTATCATCCCCTATCCGCGGAATAAAATTAAC
>NZ_JASJHF010000060.1:0-4520 GCF_033791185.1 Moritella sp.
ACTATGTGGTTTTGCTAACTTCTCATCAATTGCAATCTTACTGGGTGGTTTAGGTAGCTTAGCACCGTCACGTCGTGCAGACATTGCCAGCATGGGTATTAAAGCGGTACTTGCTGCTTCTTTAGCTAACTTAATGAGTGCAACATTAGCCGGTTTATTCCTCGGTTAATCGATTGACGATTGATAGCTTGTTGTTATAACAGTTATACAATCATGTATTGCTCCAAATTGTTGATAGACAGTTTGGGGCATTTTTTAGCGGCATAAATTATTATATTCATAACGCTATTTATCTGCTGTGGCGCAACAAATCACAAGCTTACACAGCCATACATTTAATATATTGTTTTATTGTTGTTTATTTGCACATTGTGAGAAGTCGGTCTGTTCTGGCGGCATTTATTGCTTGATTTCTTTGTCACTTAGCGTAACTTTAGAACTGTAGTTTAAACCAATTTTACATGAAGTATTTTTGGTGTTTTTCGTTAAATATCGTTTATTTGAACTTCAAATAGAAGTGGATAATAAGTTGTATTAACGCGGTTATAAGGATATTAATTGATAGTCATATCAAGTCTTCACGGAACCAAGTCCGCATAGTTATTCTTCATGGATATTTGTCTTAAAGATAGTTATGTTGATAGTTAGATTAATGCTTCGTTTTATATAAGTATTAATTATTTATACGTCATCTATTTAGCTTACGTTATAGTTTAAGTTAAGCTCCTCTTTATCCATATAAATCCAGAATAGCTACCGCTAGTAATTAATATTAATTACTAGGCTTTCACTATTGGTTTTTTACACTATATATTTTTAAATGTAATTCGGAGACTTAATATGAGTAACTTTAAAGTAGCTGCACAACGTGCATTAAGCATGATGGACCTAACTACACTTAATGATGATGATACAGATGCGAAAGTCATTGAACTGTGTCATAAAGCAAAAAGCGCTGCGGGTAATACCGCTGCTGTTTGTATTTATCCTCGCTTTGTTCCTATCGCACGTAAAACGCTTAAAGCAATTGGCGCTGAAACGGTAAAAATCGCGACGGTAACGAATTTCCCACACGGTAACGATGATGTTGCTATCGCAGTCGCTGAAACCAAAGCCGCTGTTGCCTATGGCGCAGATGAAGTTGACGTAGTTTTCCCTTACCGCGCACTCATGGCGGGTAATGCGGAAGTTGGCTTTGAACTTGTTAAAGCGTGTAAAGCGGCATGTCCTGCTAACGTTCAGCTTAAAGTTATCGTTGAAACGGGCGAACTTAAGACTGAAGCCTTAATCCGTCAAGCAAGTGAAATTTCAATTGATGCTGGTGCAGACTTCATTAAAACATCGACAGGTAAAGTACCTGTTAATGCTACGCTAGAATTCGCGAAGATCATGCTTACTGTGATCAGCGAGAAAAACACTGATGTTGGCTTCAAACCAGCCGGTGGCGTTAAAAATGCTGAACAAGCAGGCGAATACCTTGCGCTAGCAGAATCAATCTTAGGTAAAGACTGGGTGTCGCCAGCAAAATTCCGTTTTGGCGCTTCAAGCCTACTTGCTAACTTATTAGCTGAACTTGAATTAGCTGAAAAACCTAGCGATAGCAGCGGTTATTAATTATCTAGTTCTCGGGTTCGATAAATTTATATCATTTCGTATTGATTAAAGACGCTAAGCACGCCGTAAACCCATCCATGGGGGCTTGAGGCTGGCATCCATGCCTGCAACAGCTTGCTTACTTTAATTAATACTGTACTTAATTTATTCGTTCCTAGTTTTTAAAGTTAAGCTTTTTCCGATTCAAGGAGTAGATAGTTATGTTTATACCGCAAGAGATTATTCGTCGTAAACGTAATGGCGAAATATTAAGTCATGCTGAAATTGAATATTTTGTTAATGGAATTACTGATAACAGTATCTCGGAAGGCCAAATCGGCGCCTTTGCCATGGCCGTTTATTTTAATGACATGAACATGGAAGAACGTATCGCGATCACATCGGCAATGCGTGATTCTGGTGATGTATTAAATTGGGATGCGATGCAGCTCAATGGTCCTATCGTAGATAAGCATTCAACCGGTGGTGTTGGTGATGTTATTTCATTGATGCTTGGTCCTATGGTTGCGGCTTGTGGCGGTTTTGTTCCGATGATCTCTGGTCGTGGTCTAGGCCATACTGGTGGTACATTAGATAAACTTGATGCTATTCCGGGTTACCAAACCACGGTTGATAACGCGCAATTCCGCCAAGTTGTAAAAGACAGCGGTGTGGCGATTGTAGGTCAATCCGCAAATTTAGCACCTGCAGATAAACGCTTATATGGTGTACGTGATATTACCGCGACGGTAGAGTCTATCTCGTTGATCACGGCCTCTATTTTATCGAAAAAATTAGCGGCTGGTCTTGATGCGCTTGTCATGGATGTTAAATCGGGTAGTGGTGCGTTCATGCCAACCCATGCACAATCAATTGAGCTGGCTAAAAGTATTGTGTCTGTAGCGAATGGCGCAGGTTGTAAAACATCGGCACTCATTACTGATATGAACCAAGTATTGGCTAGCAGCGCAGGTAATGCGGTTGAAGTGCGTGAAGCAGTACGTTTCCTTACCGGCGAATATCGTAATCCACGTTTGTTCGCGGTTACCATGGCGCTGTGTGTGGAAATGCTCTTATCGGCAAATCTAGCCACTGATGCTGATGATGCGCGCAATAAACTACAAGCCGTATTAGATAACGGTAAAGCAGCGGAATTATTTGGCACTATGGTGACAGGTTTAGGCGGTCCAGCAGATTTTGTTGACAACTATGACCTACACTTACCAAAAACAGACATTATTCGTCCGGTATTTGCAACGCAAAGTGGTTACCTAACCGAAATGGATACACGTGGCTTTGGTATGGCTGTTGTTGCTATGGGTGGTGGTCGTCGTGTAGCGACAGATCAAATCGACTATGCCGTTGGTTTATCTGACATTGCAGCACTTGGTCAGCAGTTAGATGCACAAACACCAGTGGCAATGGTTCATGCTCGTAGTGAAGCACAATTTGATGCAGCACAAGCTGAGATCTTGAACGCGATTCATATCGGTGATACGCAACCAGCAGCAAGCGCAGATGTTTATCAACAAATTCGACTTTCTGATGTCTAACGTTTAGTACAAGACAGCAAAGTCGATAACGAACAGTACTGTCTATAATGAATAGTACTGTTTATAAAGAATAGTTAATGGAAATAGGTCAGTGTGATGAAACGTACAATTATATTAATGTTGGATTCATTGGGTATTGGTGCTTCGGCCGATGCCGATAAATTTGGTGATGTAGGTAGCAATACATTTGGTCACATAGCGCAATGGTGTGCTGAAGGTAAGGCAGATATTGGTCGTGAAGGGCCATTACATATCCCTAACTTAACTAAGCTTGGTCTCGCTCATGCGTGTGCTGACAGCGTGGGTTCATTCCCTGCGGGCTTAGACGAGAACGCTGAGATTGTGGGTGCATACGGTTACGCACAAGAGATCTCTAGTGGTAAAGATACGCCTAGTGGTCACTGGGAAATTGCCGGTGTACCGGTACTGTTTGATTGGGGTTATTTCTCTGATACTGAAAACAGCTTCCCACCGGAATTATTGCAGAAACTAGTAGAACAAGCAGACTTACCGGGTTATTTAGGTAACTGTCATTCTTCTGGTACTGAGATCTTAGAATTGTTGGGCGAGGAGCACATGGCTTCTGGCAAACCAATTTTCTATACTTCGGCAGACAGTGTATTCCAAATTGCTTGTCACGAAGAAAGCTTTGGTCTAGAACGCTTACTGAAGTTGTGTGAATTAGCGCGTGAATTATTAGAACCGTACAATATTGGTCGTGTTATTGCGCGTCCATTTATCGGTAATGATAAGAGTGACTTTGCTCGTACTGGTAATCGTCGTGATTATTCAGTGTTACCGCCAGCACCAACATTACTCGACCGCATGGCGGAATCTGGTGGTGAAGTGGTGAGCGTAGGTAAGATTGCTGATATTTACGCGCAGCAAGGTATTACTAAAAAAGTCAAAGCAACGGGTCTTGAAGCGCTGTTTGATCTGACGTTAGAGCAAGTAAAACAAGCCGGTGATCAAACCATCGTATTCACTAATTTTGTTGATTTTGACTCTTCTTGGGGTCATCGCCGCGATGTTGCTGGTTATGCGAAAGGGTTAGAGTATTTCGATACCCGTTTACCTGAGCTACTGGCGATCTTAGATGAAGGTGATGTTGTGGTATTAACGGCCGATCACGGTTGCGACCCTACAGCGCCAGGTACAGACCATACGCGTGAACATATTCCTGTGATCTTCTATGGCCATAATGTGCCAAAAGGTCCATTAGGTTTACGTGAGACATTTGCAGACATTGGTCAGTCAATTGCGGCTTACCATGGTCTACCAAAATTAGACTACGGCACGAGCTTTTTATAAGCAGGCGTATACTAAGTAATGATTTTATAAACGATTATTATAAATAATAATTTTATAAACAAG
>NZ_JASJHF010000061.1:0-15273 GCF_033791185.1 Moritella sp.
CCCTAAATGCGCGTCGCAGTGACTGCAAGTCACTTCGATACGTTGCATCGCTCAGCTGTTGTCTTCATTATATACCACCGCGCCGTCGTTGATTTCTTTATCAAAACTTGGCCAACCGCAACCGGAATTAAATTTACTATCACTAGTAAACAATTCACTACCGCAGCATTTACACTTGTATACACCCACATCATTATTATTAAGCAATGTGCCAGTATATGGATGTTCCGTACCTTTTTTACGGCACACGTGAAACTCTTCATCGGTTAATTGTGTTTGCCACTCGGCATCTGTTTTGGTCATGTCTTTTTTCATACTATCTTTGCCCATACTCTTATTTTCCATAATCTGCTTTCCCTCACGGTTAATGAGTTGATTGCAAGCGGCCGTACAACGTTTGATAAAGCCCTTCAACCTGTAGTAATTCATGATGTTGTCCTGACTGGCTAATTTCGCCATCATCGAGCACATAGATCAAATCAGCCTGCTTAATCGCACTGAGTCTATGCGCAATAATTAATGTGGTTCTGTCTTGTAAAAACTCGCTCAAGTTATGGTGCAAACGACTTTCGGTTTCAGTATCTAATGCTGATGTCGCTTCGTCAAATACTACCATTTGTGGTTTACTTAATACCATTCTAGCAATTGCTAAACGCTGGCGTTGCCCACCAGAAAGACGTACGCCATTACGTCCGACTAAGGTATCTAATCCATGACCGAGTTGTTGAATTGTGTCTGCCATTTCGGCAACTTGCAATGCCTGCCACAGTTCATCATCGTTAAATTGATGACCCATAGATAAATTCTCTCGAATCGAAGTATTAAACAAGATAGGCTGTTGTAATACCGTAGCAATGTTCTCACGTACTTTATTATAACCAATCTGGTTTAGCGGTACATCGTTAATTAAAATTTCGCCTTGCTGTTTCTCATATAAACCCAATAACAGCTGCACCAGTGTTGATTTACCACCGCCACTGACAGCAACGATTGCCACTTTTTTGCCTTTAGGGATCACTAAGTTTACATTCCGAATCACTTTGTTTTCAGTGTTATAAGCAAAACAAATATCTTTAAATTCAACACTCACCCCGTCATGATTGGTAAAGGGATCAATAACACACGGGTATTGTGGTTCCTGCGTTAACTCAAATACGCCGTTTAATCGTTTCAGTGCCGCAGAGGCCGCAAAGTAAGTATATTGAATGCTCAATAGCTCTTGTACTGGCCCCATCATAAACCACAGATAACCAAATACCGCAAAGATCTGACCGATAGTAAGATCTGCAAACACCACCATCAACATAGCGATAGCCCGAAACACTTCAAAACCAATTAAGAAGATGGTGAAGCTTAACCGGTTAACGGCATCGGTTTTCCATTGTGATTGGATAGCGCTATGACGTAATTCACTGGCGGCATCAACAACACGGCTAAAGTATTGCTTTTCACGCTGTGCGGTACGTAATTGTTGGATCGCATCTAAGGTATCAATCAGTGATTCTTGAAAGGCTTCAAACGCGGCATTTTCACGGGTCTTTAAATTTTTAACCCGTTTACCAAACGAACGAGAAAAATAGATCACCGCCGGATTAAGCAATAAGATAATCAAACCCAATTGCCAATCAATCCATAATAAAATAGCTGCCGTTCCAATAATGGTCAACATACTAACCAAAAACTTAGATAAGGTTTCCGCTAAGAATTTATCGATGGTTTCAACATCGGTAATACAGCGAGAGCTAATGCCGCCCGAGCCTTGGGTTTCATATTCAGTCAAGGATACCAACGGTAAATGCTGCATCAATTGATTGCGAATATAGAAGCTTAAATTCTTACCTATGATGGTAAATTGTCGTGCTTGCCATACTGACAAGACTAAGCTCGATAGACGTAAGCACACCACTAAACCAAGAATGGCTAAAACGTATAGTTGTGGTCCCCACCATGACTCTGGAAACAGATTTTGCATCGCTTGCACTGCTGCGCCCGGTTTATCTAACAACACTTCATCCACCAGCAACGGCATCATCAAGGGGATCGGCACACTGACTAACGTGGCAAACACCGCAATGATATGCGCTGTGATTAATGGTTTCTTTTGGCGTAATACCCGCGCACGGATCAGCGACCAGCTAATTCGATTACCTTGGTGCGCAGACTGAGAGTCTTGCTGAGAGTGGGTATTTGTTTTTTCCATGGTATTTGTTTTTATCATAATGTATATAAAACCACGTCTACTTTAACTTATTAAGAATGATTATCAATTACAGCTATTATGCCGTAGATTCACTGGCAACCACAGCTTTAATACCGGCACTGTGTACCTTAATGCAGATATCGCCTTGTTTAAAAGCGATCGTCGGATTGGCTAATGTCTCGCCTGCAGCCTGTGGTGCCGAGCGTTTAATTTTAATACTGCTATCATTGCTTAATACTGTATCAATATGAGGATTAATTACCCGTAATGCTTGCTCTAGCTCGTCCATATTAGTTGCATTACCCGGTAATACTAACTCGATATGTTCCCAGCCTTGTTGTGGATAATGCTTGGCTGGAAACGGTAGTTCAATACACTCAATTTGCCAATGCCCTAACGTTAATGGCTCGGCTAATACAATGATATAAATCGGTCGGCCATTGATGATGCTGTCAGAGATGACTTCACCACGCAGTTTAAATTCCGCCAATAGTGACTCTGCAATGGCAATATCGTTGACGCGTAATGCCACATGATCACACCAGATTGTGTGCTTGTTTACATCTGATTGAGTGGCTAAGCCAAGCTGTTGTGAGAATGCTAAAATTGCCTTAGAGAATGCTGACCACTGTTGGCTTAGATCTTGATATTGCATGATAATTCCTTCGATATGTTAGCTAGTAATGATAGCACAAGCCGCGTTTTTACTGGGTGGTTTATAAAATAACCATTTTTGATTGAGTGCAAAAAATTGAAATTTACCGCTAGCAAGCTAAAAAACACAGAGCTTTTAGGCTATTATCCTGTTAAATTAAAGACGATTTCTTTTAATAACTTTTCATAAGATAATAGGGTGTACTAATGAATAACGCTTTTGATGCAGTTAAAAACTCTCGCCGTAAAAATAAACTAAAACGTGAGATCCACGACAACGATAAAAAGATCCGCGATAACCAAAAACGTGTTGATCTGCTTGATAACCTACTTGACTATCTGACTCCAGAGCTGACTCAAGCAGAGATTGTTGAAATTATCGCAAACATGAAATCAGATTATGAAGATCGTGTTGATGACCATATCATTAATGGTGCTGAGTTATCTAAAGAACGCCGTGAAATTAGTAAAAAAATTAAAGCGATCACCAAGGTTGAAAACCAAAAGTAATAAAGAAATCGAACGCTATACCCCTACATGATAATCCGCGCCCTAAATAAATCATAATAAGCGGATATCAGCATTGAGATAAGCACCGGATACACAAGCTAACTTGCTCGGTTTGGTGCTTTATCTTAATACCCTCGTACTTTAACGCGTAACAATGCTAATCTAACGATCCCCTTGTCAATTAGCCGTCTATAACCATGAAATCATTGCCTAAATCACTCTCTAAAGAGAGTCCGTTCGTATTTCTTGCCCTAGCGGGTATTGTCATGTCGATGACCTTTTCAGCATGGAATGCGCTACTGAATAATTTTGCTATCGAGAATGCGGCATTTACCGGCGCTGAGATAGGCACATTACAATCAATACGTGAGATCCCGGGCTTACTGGCCTTTACCGCAGCATTTGTATTACTGGTATTAACCGAACAAGTATTTGCTATTATTTCGTTAGCCTTGCTGTGCATTGGGGTTGCCCTGACTGGTTTTTTCCCATCTGTGTATGGCTTGTATGCCACCACAGTGTTGATGTCGATAGGTTTCCATTACTACGAAACTATCAATCAATCATTAAGCCTGCAATGGTTTAGTAAAGCCGAAGCCCCTGCGCTACTCGGCCGTCTATTAGCGATTAAATCTTTTGCCGCCCTGTTTACCTTTGCCGCTATCTGGTTAGCATTCACTGTGTTCGAGGCTGACTACATTACCATATATGTGACGTGTGGACTGGTTGGATTAGCGATCACGGCATGGTTAGCCACCCATAAACCCGATGTCAGTCATGCCCATGTGCAACATAAGAAACTGATCTTACGTAAGCGTTATAGCTTGTATTATTTATTGACGTTTTTATCCGGGGCGCGCAGACAAATATTCGTGGTATTCGCAGGTTTCTTGATGGTCGAAAAATTCGGTTATGGGGTTGCTGAGATCACCGCTTTATTCATGCTTAACCATGTTATCAACCTGTATCTAGGCCCTAAGATCGGCGCATGGATTGGCCGTGTCGGTGAGCGCCGCGCATTAACAATTGAATACACTGGCCTTATCTTGGTATTTGTTGGTTATGCTTTGGTTGAATCAGCTGAATGGGCTGCTGTGTTATATATTATTGACCACCTGTTCTTTGCCATGGCAATAGCCCTAAAAACCTATTTCCAAAAAATTGCTGACCCGAAAGATATTGCCGGTAGTATGGGCGTGAGTTTCTCGATTAATCATATTGCGGCGGTGGTTATTCCGGTAATGTTCGGCATGGTCTGGTTATATGATCCATCATTGGTGTTTTATGCAGGCGCTGCGATTGCCTGTTTATCATTAATCCTCAGTCGCTTTGTACCAGTTAATTATGCCTATCAGCAAGCGGATAATAAAACGGTTTAATAAAATTAAATCACTATTAGCTCAGATTACAGAGACAAAAAAGGCCATCACATTATTTGATGGCCTTAGGCTCCAAGTACGACTTAAAGGTTATTTAAACGTTCGTGAATAACGCTTCATCACCATAGTCGAACCGTCAATGTTATCGACAAATTTTTGCGCTGCAGGGGCTCTCATGAAAGAAGCCATAGATGCCTCAGCATCTTGCGTCGATTGCCAGTGAACGATCACTAGCCACTCGCCATTTTCTCCCGCCGCTGATTCTCGTGATATAAATCCGGGCTGTTTAGCCACATGCTGATCTTCAACCGCTTTATCAATGGGCGCAAACTCACTATAAGAGACACCCTCTTTCAATTTCAGAGTTACCACTTCAATCACTCCAGAGTCTGCTGCAAAAGCACTCGACAGTGTTGCTAACATAACTAATAATGCTAGAGATAATTTTTTTAAATAACGCATAATTAATACTTCCTTTACTCGTGAATGATATTACTAACTTAATTCTTTAATAAACGACTTAATATCCCCCTCTATCGAGATACTCTTATGGGCTATTTGTTCAGGGACTTCAGCATGGTCCATATTGACTCTGATCAATGTCGAATTAGGTAACATCGTGGTTAAATTCTCCATCGGCATACGGATCACTGTCGGGGTATTATAACCAGCGCCCATTTCCAGTATGACGATCTTCTTGTCACGATTGGTTTCCAACCAGCTCATCATCCGTTGATATTCACCTTCGTACGGTTCTTCAATAAAAGAACCATCAATACGAACATTAACAAACATAGTGCCGCCACAATTAGGGCAGCGGGGTACAGCAGCTTTGTTGTTTAAAACCTGTGTTTCAGGATCTAACGCTTTTTGCATGTTGTCAAAAAATGGTTGAATATCCCAGACTTGATTAGAACAAGGTTGGGTACACTGGATCTTGCCATAACTGCCTTGTGGACTGTAGATATTAGCCCTATCAAAGCCATTTTTATGAAACATCTCATCGACATTAGAAGTCATCACAAAATAATCTTTTTCACCAACCAGATTTCTTAACTGCTGATACAAAGCATTGCTCTTTTGTTGGTAGTATACGTAGTCCAAATGCACGGTGTAATAACCCCACTGCTCAACTTGAGTCCAGTACGGGTAACCCATAAGCTGATACTGCATGGTGAACCCTTTCTTCACCCAGCCAGGAAAAATGTTAGCAAACACCTTGGTATCGGTATAATTAATGCCTGCCGCCGCAGTCAAACCGGCACCAGCACCGATTATTACTGCATCAGCGGATGCAATCAGTTCAGCACATTGTTTAAGTACCGATGAGTGCATTAGATTCGACATAACATCTCCTCAATAAAAAGTTGGTAGCAGCGGTAGTCGCGATCAGAAAAAACATTAAACACGATATACTCAAGCTGATCCGGATTGCTTTTCAGCCACTCACAAACGGTGGTGACAGCAGTATCAGTCGCCTCTTCTATTGGGTAACCAAATACCCCAGTTGAAATTGAGCAAACCGCAAGACTGCGAATTTGTTCAACCTGTGCGCATACTTGCAAACAACTTTGATAACTATTGGCTAATCCTTGATGATGAGCCTTGGTAAGCTCACCTTGCACTATCGGTCCAACGGTGTGGATGACAAACTTAGCAGGTAAGTTGTAAGCGCGGGTAACCTTTGCGCAACCAGTGGCTTCTAGCGTATTTTGTTTTTGCATTATGGTATTGCAATCATCTCTAAGCTGAACACCGGCTTTAGAATGGATCGCATTATCTATACATTCATGCAATGGCTGAAAACAACCTAGCAGCTGGCTGTTGGCCGCATTCACGATTGCATCTATTTTTAAGCTAGTTATGTCCCCCCGCCAAAGCACCACTTTAGTATTGTTGATGCTGAAAAATGGTTGTTGTGCGAGAAGATCTCCAGCAACCGGTTCACTTTCATTCAGCTCTGCTTGCAGTAGCTGGTTTAAGTGATCAGTTCCCTTTTCAGATAAAGTATGTGGTGCTAACGCATTAAGAGCCGCACGCAGAAGCTGCCTTTTCTGTGAATATCCATTTGCTTGAGTCACTCCAAACTGACTAATAACAGCTTCAAGTTCAGCTAAAAGTAGATCGACAATATCTTCTTTTACAGCTGGATTGAGTACAGGTTTATGAGCGATATAAGGTTCAAACAAAGCAATTTCGTTTTGATATTGATTAATATTCACAAGACCTCCTAGTAATAGAAGCAACAAGAGAGTGCGATGGTGAGCGAAACAAACCGTGGGGCACTGACTACCACGGTTAGTAGAGAACTAATTTAGTTTATTTGCTAGATAACCAATTTAGTTTAGAAACCAAATTTACCGTTATTATTTTTCCAGGTATCTTTCGCAGGAATGGCTTCGATAACATCCCAGTGCTCTACAATTTTATTGTTTTCTACGCGGAATAGGTCGTAGAAAGCAACGGCTTCACCAGCAAAACTGCCCTCACTGATACTCAGTACAAAGTTACCTTCACCTAAGACGATATGGTTTTGGTTATAAACCATCTTAACGCCTTGTTGTGCCATTGCTTCTAATGCTTTGCCTAAACCTGAGAGGCCATCTGCAATCGCTGAGTTGTGCTGCAGGTAATTAGCGTCACCGTCATCAATAAAACGCCCCAATTGGGCAAAATCACCTTTAACAAGAATAGTGTCAACAAAGTCGCCAACTAATGCTTTGTTGCCGTCTGTCTTATCTAAATCGCGCACTTCTGTTGGGCCATCTAGCTGAGTTCGACCACTTGGATTGGCAGGGGTTATCACAGCTAAATTATCCCAATGCTCAACGATCAAACCATCTTCAAAACGAAATACATCAAAACCAACTTTAGGGCCAAAGAAGTTATAATCAGTATGGGTAAATACATAATCACCATCTTGGTAAGCACGTTTTACATCAACCTTAGCACTACCTTCAGGCAGCGCTTGAAGAACCGCACCAAAACCAGCAAGACCGTCGCCAACAGCCAGGTTATGTTGGGTATACTTGTCAGGATTAACATAAGCAACAGCCTGCTGATCACCAGTCTCAATGCTGGTAAGAAGCGCAACCGCTTTGTCTTTATTTGATAGACTCATTGTTTTTCCCTCAGTTGTAACTTGACTTGTACATGCAGTAGTGACTAAAACCGTCGTCGCTAAAATAGCTAAAATACCTTTTTTCATCATTTACCCCTTCTGTTGGTGTAATAACATATTAGTAGATAAAGTCCGACAGCACATGGTCAAAACAAGTGGGAAAATGGTCAATTACGAACCTTGAAATTGTTTCTGAAAACGAGATGGCGTGATCAGGGTATGTTTTTTAAAATACTTCACAAAATTACTGGCATCCTCAAATCCCAATTCATAAGCAAGCTGTTGAGTTGGCGTACCATCCAAAACCAAGCGTCTTTTCGCTTCTAAAATAGTGTAAGCATCGATAAGTTGCTTGGCGGTTTGATTGGTCGCTAATTTACAGATCTGATTTAAGGTTTTGTAGGTCGTATGGAGCTGCTCTGCATAATAACTCGCATCTCGGCAGCGGTGGAAGTTGGCATCAAGCAGCGTCACAAAGTCATTGAATTTAGTTAGCTGATTATTATTTAATTTATCATGGTGATTGTCAGGCATAACTCGGCGCAACATCAACGCCAGTGAAGAAAACAGCAACATGACAATAAGATCATTAGACTGCTGGTGCACCAGCTCTTTGTTAAGCTCATCCAGCAGTTTTTCACTACTGCTCATGGTTGCTGCATCAGGAATGAAAACTGGCTGATAGGCGTACTCAAGATGCGTAGGGGTAAACTCTGGCAACCTCATATTCGTTAGTGCTTGATCGATAAATGCTTGTGTAAACAGCAGTAGTTTACCTTGCGGTTTATCGCTAAAATCAAACGCATGCACTTGGTTTTTTTGGATAAATATAAACGCACCAGATTGATAAGGGTAATTAACAAAATCAATTAAATGAGCGCCCTGACCTTCTTCGATATGGATAATCTGATGAAAATCAACTCGGTGTGGTAACGCCGGATTATGAGTGAGGTTATCTTTGCCTTGATAGAGTTTTTCTAAATCAATCACTTCAATTTCGCAGTTTGCCGCTTTAGCATGGTTAAAGCCGACTTCAGGGATTTTCATATCGCAGCACAGTTCCTATCGTATTCTGATTTTATTGCAAAGCATTAGATTAGCCCATTTATAAAATTTCAGATACAAAAAAGGCCATCACATTATGTGATGGCCTTTTTATTTACAAACGATAGACACTAAACCAAACAACGAATTGCTCGGTTAATGGTTATTATTTGCTTGCGATATATTCTTCGTAAGTACCGTCGAAATCAACGATGCCGTTTGGCGTGATATCCCAGATACGTGTTGCAACTGTAGATACAAACTCACGGTCATGAGAGATGAACAGTAATGTACCTTCATATTTCTCAAGAGACATGTTCAATGATTCAATTGATTCCATATCCATGTGGTTAGTTGGTTCATCCATTAATAATACGTTTGGTTTTTGCATCATTAATTTACCGTAAAGCATACGGCCTTTTTCACCACCAGATAGTACACTTACTTTCTTGCTAATGTCATCATTAGAGAACAGTAAACGACCTAGGTAACCACGAACTGTTTGATCGTCATCGCCTTTTTCTTTCCACTGGTTCATCCACTCCATTAGCGTTAGATCTTCTTCGAAGTATGATTCGTGATCCTGTGCATAATAAGCGATGTTTACGTTTTCAGACCATTTGTACTCACCCGCATCTGGAGTAAGTTCGTCTGCTAACATACGCATTAATGTCGTTTTACCAACACCATTAGTACCGATAATTGCGATACGCTCACCAACTTCAACCATAGCTTTGAAGTTAGAGAATAATGGACCTTCATCAAAGCCTTTTGTTAAACCTTGAATTTCTAATGCGTTACGGTAAAGCTGTTTAGCTTGCTCAAAACGAATGAATGGCGTTTGACGGCTAGATACTTTAACTTCATCAAGCTCAATTTTATCAAGACGTTTAGCACGTGATGATGCTTGTTTTGCTTTCGATGCGTTTGCAGAGAAACGTGCAACGAATGCTTTAAGCTCGGTAATTTGCGCTTCTTTTTTCGAGTTGCTTGTTAGTAGTTGCTCACGTGCTAATGCAGAAGCAAACATGTAATCATCATAGTTACCTGGGTAAACGCGTAGTTCACCGAAATCAAGATCAGCCATGTGAGTACAAACACTGTTTAAGAAATGACGATCATGCGAGATGATTACCATTGTACTTTGACGTGCGTTTAGTGTTTCTTCTAACCAGTCAATCGTTGCGATATCCAAGTTATTCGTTGGTTCGTCAAGTAGTAAGATATCTGGATCAGAGAATAGTGCTTGTGCTAGTAGTACACGTAGTTTCCAACCAGGAGCAACTTCGCTCATTAGGCCGTAATGTAATTCTACTGGGATACCAACACCGATTAGTAGTTCACCAGCACGAGATTCAGCTGTGTAGCCGTCCATCTCTGCAAATTCACTTTCTAAATCGCCAACACGCATACCGTCTGCTTCAGACATATCAGGGTTAGCATAAATTGCGTCACGCTCTTCTTTCACTGTCCACATTTCTGCGTGGCCCATGATCACAGTATCAATTACCGTGTTAGTTTCGAATGCGAATTGATCCTGACGTAATTTACCTAGACGTTCGTTTTCATCAAGCTTCACGTTACCAGAGCTTTGATCTAAATCGCCACCAAGAATTTTCATGAATGTTGATTTACCACAGCCGTTAGCACCGATTAAACCGTAACGGTTACCGCCACCGAACTTAACTGAGATATTTTCGAAAAGTGGCTTGGCACCGAACTGCATTGTAATATTTGCTGTGCTAATGATAGGGAACGCTCCTGTCCAAAAAATGGACTAAAATATAGATTACTGAATTTTAAGTTGGCGGAGTATAGCACCTAATGTGATGTAAATCACGTAGTCTGCTTGGTAAAAAGAAGTGAATAACAGGAAATATTACTTTGAGGTTTATTTCGTGGGCTAAGTGACTGCATCCGTGCAATCTCGCGGGTCTATTTAAACCGTTTATACATTACTATTTATACAATTAATTTATACGATCAATGTATGCCGTTAGTTCATGTAATTAATCTAAGCAACAGCCGCAGGTACTTGCGAAAATAGCAACCATGCACCAAGTAATACAAATACCGAGCCCATGATCTTATGCTGATAAATGTGGAAGCGTTCATTGGTTAATAATGATTTACCTAAGGTACCGACCGTGACCACTAACAGTATGTTAAACAGTAAACCTAACACGTTAAGCAGTAAGCCCAGTGCTAGCATTTGCTGGCCAGATGAAGTTTCAATATTTGATGAGACAAACTGGGGTAAAAACAACACAAAGAACAATAACGCTTTTGGATTTAATAGATTACTGAATACCGCTTTACGATACAACGAACGCGCCATTTTACTGGTTTGATTGACTTCAGGCGCCACAACCGAGCTCGTACGTAAACAATCCCAACCCATTTTTAATAAATACAGTCCACCCAGAAAATGCAGCGCTTTAAGGGCTATCGGGCTCATGGCGATCATCGCAGAAACACCCATCGCCGCTAATAACGTCAAGATAATACCTGATGTTGCATTACCTAAGCTGGCAAATAATCCCACCTTACGACCATAACTTAAGCTTGAACTAGCAATCAATAACATGTCAGGACCAGGGATAAGCAATAACGCCACAACAGCAGTTAAATAGACGGGTAAAATAGAGAAATCAATCATGAAGGGTTCGCATTACAAAAAAAGAAACTGGATTGTAATACAACTGGCAATATTTTCACCTACTTTTTAAGTCATAGGTGAAATCAATAACCGAAAGGTTAGTAGCTATTAATAGATCGCGCTAGATGGATGGCGTTCTAACGCATTAATGACCGTGTTTAACGGCTATTTAATAACCCATCATTTAAATACGTGATAATGTGCTAATAACGGAAACAGCTAAAAGTTCTCTTTCATTTCCAGATAACAAGCGCGGATATGTTCAATCAATAACTGCACTTTTTTCGCCGGTTTGCGGGTATACGGATACACGGCATAAATGCCGATCACCTTCGCTGTTTGTTGTGATAAGACTTCCACCAGCTTGCCGCTATCGAGTTCGTTATAAACCAAACACTTGGGTAAATAAGCCAGTCCCTTGCCTGCGAGTGCCGCTTGTTTTAACGCCACCGCATTGTTGGAACTAAAGTTACCTGATACTTTTACACTGTAAGGCGCGTCATCATGGGTGAATAACCAATTAAATGCGCCGCTAGTTTGGCAGGTATAACCTAAGCAATTATACGGCACGAGTTGTTCAGGGAATTGTGGTTCGCCTTGCTGTGCTAAATACTCAGGGCTGGCGCAGATCATCCAACGCGAGTTAAAGATATGGCGAGCAATCAAACTGGAATCTTCTAAATGACCAGTACGGATCACCAAGTCATAACCGTCAGCGACTAAATCGACAAAGTCATTGTTCATCGACATATCCACGGTTAACCCCGGATGCTTTTCACAAAACTCAGCCACCGCCCTTGCCAATAAAAGCTCACCCGAGATAGTGGGCACTGACATTTTAATGTGACCCGCTAAGGTTTCACTGTAACTGGTGACGGTATCAAAGGCATTTTTGGCGGTTTGGGCGATACCCTTGGCGCGATAAAACAACATTTCACCGGCTTCAGTTAATGTCAGCTTACGGGTGGTCCGAAAGATTAACTGCACGCCTAAATCTTCTTCTAATCGGCTGATACGTTTACTCACCACAGACTTAGTGACCTTGTTCGCTTGTGCAACCTTGCTAAACGAACCTTGTTCTATCACTTGGGTAAATAACACTAAATCATCAATTTGCGGCATGCAGTTCTCGGCTTACTAGAAAGAAAGGGATGTTATAATTATACACGTAAACAACGACAGATAACGAGATCCAATAACAATGCCAGTTATAGGCTAATGGCTCTCGTTTCTGCTTCACTTATGCATTAACTTATGCATTAACTTATATAGTTACATATCAGCAATCACGACATATGCGGCATGAATTGGACCATGTACACCAACCACCTTGATTAACTCGATATCAGCTGTTGAACTAGGTCCTGAGATAAAGTTAACACAAGACGGTAAACGCTCACCAGCTTGGGCTTTATCATGCAGCACTTTCGCAGCTTGGGTAATACGCGGCACAATTTGGCTTTGTGGTACCAAGAATACCGATGTTTCTGGTAATAGACTGACCGAACGACCATGAGATGCAGCGCTGTGCAATACCATGGTGCCCGACTCTGCTAACGCTTGCTCAGCAAACACAATTCCGACTTTGGCTTGCTCTGCTTGTTTGATATTAACGGCACTGGCTTGGTCAACATCCCAAGTATAGACATCGTCAAACTGCCGTTTTAAGCTGCTTGCAACATCTAACTTAGCCAAGCGATTATCACCTGACACGACAATTTTACCAGCGCCAAAGCCATTACAAATACTGCTTAAGGTTTCATGCAACTCAGCTTTAGTGCAGCTTACACCTAACGAACCTAAGTTAGTTTTGGTGAATTCTAAAAACACATCAGCAAGCTGTTGCTGACTAAATCCCGCCATCACATCATGGTGCGGGTTATGCGGCAATGGTGGACGTTCAACACCTTGAGTATTAAGCTCGCGACCCAGTTTAGCGGCCAATGAACCCAGAAAGCTATCGCGGTTATGTATCTTACCTTGCATGATTATTTCTCAACCTTGTTAGAGTTAGGGTTAGGGTTAACGATACCTGTGACAGCAGCCTGACCTTGCTTTTTACCAGTACCTACATCAGCGGTATCACGGTTCGCAAACCAACTGCGGAATGACTCACCATCAGGTTGTGGTAGGTCGCGGGCTTCAGTCCACTCCGCAACTGCGCCAACATTAATCGGTAACTTGCCATTTTTAATCACTTTAGGCGCCACTTTGCCGCCAATCTTCATGCTCATGTTCCACAATTTAGGACTGGAGTTGAGGTAGTTAAATGCCGAAACCGTCAAGCGTTCCGCTAATGGCGTGATCTTTTTAATCACCATTTTTTCACGGTGTTTTAATAACAAATCTGATAGTGGGATCTTAACCGGACAAACGTCATTACACGCTTGGCATAACGAACAGGCATACGGTAAGTCTTGGAAATCATCATAGCCACCTAATAATGGTGACAATACCGCACCAATCGGACCTGAGTAGATAGAACCGTAAGACTGACCACCGATGTGGCGATAAGCAGGACAAGTATTCACGCAGGCGGCGCAACGGATACAACGTAAAATGTCTTTAAATTCTGACGCTAAAATATCGGAGCGACCATTATCTAAGATCACTAAATGGAACTCTTCAGCGCCATCCATATCATTGGCTTCTCGCGGACCGGTAATAGCGGTAACATAACCCGTTAATGGCAAACCAACCGCACTGCGACATAACAAACTGACCATAATATCGAGCTCTTCGAATGTCGGCACGATACGCTCCATGCCCATTACCGCGATGTGCGTTTTCGGTAATGAGGTGGCTAATCGGGCGTTACCTTCATTGGTCACTAAGCTGATTGAACCGGACTCGGCAACCGCAAAGTTACAGCCGGTAATACCAATATCGGCTTCGACAAAATCATGGCGAATATGTTCACGGACAAAACGGGTCATCTCTTCGGGATCAGAACTGCCTTGATAACCAATCTTGTCTTCAAATACGCCACGGATCTGTTCGCGGTTTTTGTGTAGTGCTGGCACCACAATATGTGACGGTGGATCGCAGTCATCGACTTGTAAAATGTATTCACCTAAATCGGTTTCAATCACCTCGCAGTTATTACGTTGAATAACGGCGTTCAAACCAATTTCTTCGGTCACCATGGATTTAGATTTAACGACTTTTTTAGCGTCTTTTTGTTTGATTATATTTTCAATATAGTCAGTGGCCTCTTGCGCTGTTTGTGCAAAAAACACATGGCCACCGGTCTTTTGTACATTTTCACTTAACTGATGTAAGTAATAATCAAGGTTGTCTAATACATGGTTACGGATCGCCATGCCGTTGTCACGCCACTCATCCCAGTTACCAAGTTTATCGGCCGCTAATTGACGATTGGTAAACATACGCTCTTGGGCATTGGCTACCGATTTACGCATAAATCCATCTTGCATTTGATCTTTAATTCGCTGCTTAAAGATCACATCACTGGTTTTCATCGACATGTTAGTTAACCTCCACGGTAAGGCTATCATTATTGGTAATCGTTGACTGGCTCAGATCATCAACAATGTTGCTCATTAGCACATCCACAATATGTAGCACTTTTACTGTTTTACCTTCACGCGATAAACGTCCGGCGATGTTCATTAGACAACTCACATCTGCACCGATTAAGTAATCAGGCGTAACCGCATTAATGTTAGTGGCTTTCTCTTTGACC
>NZ_JASJHF010000062.1:0-9318 GCF_033791185.1 Moritella sp.
CGACTTTCTAAGACCGCCAATAAATCATTAATACGCTTACCACTCGGCAGGCTTAACGTCTCGTCACAATTCATCTTAGTTTCATAGCTATCGACTAGATCAGGATAGATTTCCATCAAACATGACAACAGTATTTCTTGGGTTTCCAAACTATACTGATCCGCATAATCAACCAGTTCAGACCAGCGATGACTTTGTAGCATCACGGTTTCTAACTTAGCTAACAAGTCATGTAATTCAGTTATTGCCGTGCGATTAAGGCTATCCTGATGTTCATTAATCGTTATTATTTGCTCTAAATGACAAACACCTTTTTGCAATAACTGTTGTAATGGTGCCAATTTGTTTATCGCCACATCACAATTGAGCACCGCAGTTAACGCAGACTCACGTGATGATAACCACTTGTCGACGATACAAGGGTGATTGATTAAGTATGGTGCCATGCCCAGACCTGTCGCATTACCAATGCCAAGGTAGCGCTGTAAATCAACATCTAAACTAACTGCATTATCACCACCTTGTTGATTGGCTAAGTAATGCACCCAATCTAGGCTAAATTCACGCAAGATATATACCGCGCACATTTGCGCACTGAATGATTGGTTAAAATCGTCATTACTCTCAAGCCAGCCAAAATCGGCAATACCAAACTTACCATTGCCATAAACCGCGGTTGTCCGCAGTATATAGCCAACTTCAGCGAGTTCTTTAGCATTAGGCTGCAGGCCTTTTGCCAAGTGTGAAACCAAATGTTCGAACACCCGAACACTTTTATTGGCTCTCGCTAATACCAACACCTTATTTGGATTCCGCCCTGCTTCTTGTAACGGTACATTAGCACGTAGATTGTTAAGTAAATTAGCGTCCACATCACCATAAACAAGTGCAAACGTCACGTCCCACTTTTCGGCTATAACGCGATCATTACGATCTTCATCAGCAATTTCATCACAAAAAATAACTAAGTGATAAACGTGCTCTAACGTAGTTAGTTTATAAATTACGTGACCAAAACCTTGTGGTGATAACTGCCAATCGTGCTTAGTTACTTGCCATTTTTGTTGCGCCATTTTGCGGATCAACGTACGTACAAAACTAATTCGATTTTGATGCATGGCACCAAGTCTTTCTGGCGCCATAACGGTTTTAGGATCACGCATATAAGAGCCACCGCAAATTGAAGGACGAGCATCCATATTATTAACTTCCATTTTAATTATAAGAGTTTTAATTAGGCGGTATGCTCACCGCCTTGCTTCGCATTACTTTTTTACTACTACCGATTTGCTGTGCTATAAACCGACAAGCTATAAACCTTGCTCTTTGGCCATTTTTATCGCGATTTGTGGCGCGTTCCAAAGTGATGGCAATAAGATTAAAGAAACAGGTACCGCAGTAATAACAATGAAAGATTGCAGTGCCGATATTCCCCCTGAGCCCAGTGAAATAAGGATCAAGGCCGTGACCCCCATAATGATGCCCCAGAAAGCCCGAATAAAGGCATTTGGTTCGGCATCACCACTAATCACCACACTGATGGTGTAAGTCATCGAGTCACCGGTTGTAACAATAAAGATCGTGGTCAGGATAAGAAATAGGATCGAAGTGATCATTGGAAATGGTAGCTGTGTGGTTACTGCAAGCAGCGCCCCTGGTAAATTAAAGCCCTCAAATGCAGAACTAACTGACCCCGGTTCTGCAATTTCAAAAGCCAAACCAGAACCACCGACAATCGTGAACCAAAAGCACGTTGTTAGCGGTGCCACAATACTGATGGTGGTGACTAACTGGCGGATTGTCCGACCACGCGAGATGCGCGCAATAAAAATAGCCATCATCGGGCCATAACCTAAGAACCACCCCCAGAAAAATACCGTCCACCAGCTCAACCAGCCTTCATCACCACGGTATGTCGCCATTGGAATGAAATTATCGATCATGCTCCCCACACCTTGGATATAGCCATTAAAGATAAAGTTAGTCGGACCAAACATAAGAATATAAACCATCAGCACACAAGCCAGAATAACGTTGTAGCGGCTGAGCATTTGCATACCACGATCTAAACCACTTAAAGCAGATAGCGTGTATAAAGCAATGGCAAATAAGATAATGATAAGTTGCGTGGTAAATCCATTCGGGATCTCAAACAGAAAATTAAGTGCGTAACTCACCTGCAAACCAAGAAAGCCAATAGGACCAATGGTGCCAGCAGCAACCGCGACGATACAACACGCATCAATCAAGGCGCCTGTGTGGCCAGTTAGCACGCGCTTGCCTAACAGAGGATAAAGCAAAATACGGGGTTTAAGCGGTAAGCCTTTATCATAATGGAGGTGCATAACCACGATAGATGTCAGGCTGCCAACGATGGCCCAAGCGAGAAACCCCCAGTGCATGAATGATTGTGACAAGGCATTCACAGCCGTTTGTTGAATATTATCTTGTGCACCGTACAAAGGCGGTGGACTAACAAAATGGGCAATGGGCTCTGCTGCGGCCCAAAACACACCACCACCAGCAAGTAGTGTACAAAAGATAATAGCCATCCAACGGAAACCATCCATTTCAGGTTCATCAAGCGCACCTAAAACGACTTTACCAGTACGACCAGCAGCTAAACCGATGCCAATCAAAAAGGTTAATAACAACAATATTTGCCAATAAGGACCGAACACTTTTACGGCCCATGAAAATCCGCTATTCACAAGACTCGATAACAATGCTTCATCGTATAATGCTAACAGTACAAACGCGGCAAGAAAACTACCGCTATACCAAAAAGCAGGGTTACCAAAACCCAATTTATCCACTGTAGAATTATTATCACTTACTGCGCTATCACTTGACAAATTTGAAGAGCTTGAAGAGCTTGAGGTATTACTACCGTCACTATCTAGGCCCGCCGCTTTCACGCTTTTGATTACATCTGACATGCTCTGACTCCAGAGGTTTTCTTTGCAATTGCAAAGGTGTATTTACGCCAGCCCTGTCGATTAATAGTGAGCTGGTGTTCTATGTGTCGGTGATGACATTACGAAATAGGCGTTAATCCCTGTTTTAAAAAGTTAAACCAATTTTCACCTAGTACTTGACCAGCTTCAGATTCTGAAAATCCATAACGCATTAAGCCGTTATAAATATTTTCCATGCCCGCGCTGCCACAGAACCAAGGTAATGAATCAGGCCAGCCAGAGTTACTTGCCGACCCTTCACCATAATCCATCGCTTTGGACCAGCGACCATTACGCATCCATTCCAATACGGCTTGCGGTTGATTTAGGCACAGGTCACTGCCAATACCGAGATGATCCACACCGACCATATCAGCGGTCTTTGCGACCATCTGGCAAAAATCGTCTAAGCTACATTGGCTACCATTAGGTAAATGAAATGGGTACAAACTAAAACCCAACATGCCGCCACGTGCCGCCAACGATTTAATTACCGTATCTGATTTATTACGTAACGCTTCAAACGCAAACGTCGGATTAGCATGGCTAATACAGATAGGACGCGACGAAAAGTCAATCGCTTCCAAGGTTGAACGCTCTGCACTGTGTGACATATCAATGATCATGCCCACCCGGTTCATCTCTGCTATTGCTTGCTTACCAAAGCGCGTAATACCGCTATCATGCTGCTCATAACAGCCGGTCGCCAGTAAGCTTTGATTGTTATAAGTTAACTGCATGATTAATAAACCTTGCTGACGCATAACTTCAATCAAACCAATCTCATCATCAATTGATGAACAGTTTTGCGCACCAAAGAAAATACCCACTTTGCCTAGCGCCTTGGCCTTTTCGATATCAGCGACAGAATGAATCGGCATGATCAAGTCCGCATTTTGTTCAAACCTAAGATTCCACTCGGCAAAACGACTTAGCGTTTCACGCGCGGTTTCGTGATAAACAATCGTTGCATGAACAGCGGTAATACCACTGTTTTTTAATGTCTGGAAATATTCTCTATCCCAATTGCAATACTGCAATCCGTCAATAACAATCCTTTGGCTATACATACCGACTCCTTGCTTGTCATTCATTTCGTGACTATGTAAAAAGTTAATAAGCGCGTTGGTAACCGGTTTTAACCACGGTGTAGAATTCTTTTGCGTATTGGCCTTGTTCACGAGGACCAAAGCTTGATTCTTTACGGCCGCCAAACGGAACATGGTAATCAGTACCGGCTGTTGGTAAGTTAACCATCACACAACCGGTCTGCGCTTGTTGCTTAAACATGGTGCTGGTGCGTAAGCTTTGCGTGATAATGCCGCTGGTTAAACCAAATCGCGTATCGTTAGTCGTGGCAATAGCTTCATCAAGATCAGCAACACGGATCACGCAGGCCATTGGGGCAAACACTTCTTCTTGATTCACTGACCAACTATTCTGGGTATTAAGAAACAGTGTAGGCGACATATAGAAACCTTCATGCTCTAAATGCAGGCGTTCTCCACCAAAGGCCAATTCAGCACCACTTTGACGCGCCGTATCAATCCAATCAAAGTTAGCATCTAACTGCTTACCATCAACAACAGGCCCCATGAACACACCGTCTTCGAGTGCGTGACCTACTTTGAGATCACTCATGCGTTTGATCAGCGCTTCAACATAAGCATCATGAATACCATCCATCACCACAAGGCGAGAAGAAGCGGTACATTTTTGGCCTGCACCTGAGAAAGAACCAGCAATAGTGGCTTCAACAGCGATATTAATATCAGCATCATCAGCGACAATTAATGCATTTTTGCTGCCCATTTCTAACTGACAGCGCACAAAGTTCGGCGCGGTTGCCGTGGCAATTTTACGACCAGTGTCAACAGAACCGGTAAAACTGACGCCGTTCACTTGTGTTGAATTAATTAGTGCATTACCCACTTCAGAACCACTACCAAGTACTAGGTTAAATGTTCCTTCAGGCAACCCTTGACGATGGATAATTTCAGTTAATGCCACAGCACTGGCTGGGGTTAAATTGGCTGGTTTCCAAATAACACTGTTGCCAAATGCTAATGCAGGGGCTATCTTCCATGCCGCTGTCGCGGTTGGGAAATTCCACGGTGAAATAATCGCAATCACACCAACCGCTTCACGTGTCACTTCAACTGTCACACCCGGTCTTACTGACGTTGCGTTATCACCGATTTGGCGCAGTACCTCTGCAGCAAAATACTGAAAGAACTGACCCGCACGATAAATCTCGCCACGACCTTCTAAAAATGGCTTGCCTTCTTCACTTGATAGTAACCGACCAAGTTCATCACAACGTGCAATTAGCTCATCACCAATACCTTGCAGCACTGCTTGTTTACGTTCTAGTGGGGTTTTTTCCCACGTTGGTTGAGCCTGCTTTGCTGCCGAGATAGCTTGTTGCACTTGCGCTTCATTAGCTTGTGCAAAGTTGCCTAAATTTTGACTGATATCTGACGGATTAATGTTAGCAATAGTACTAACACCGGCTTGCCATTCGCCGCCAATATAAAGTGATCTTTCTGCTTGCCATTCACCACCGATATGTAGTGAGTGCTGTGTTTTAGTTGTCATTCGACTTTCCTTGTTTCGGCTATGCGTTATTTTGGACTGTGTTCGTTAAATTAGATCATATTCGTTAGTATAGTTCGTGTTTGGCTTACGTTTCGCTTGTCTATAACTTACCTATAGAGCCGACTTAATCGTCATTGACTGCAGCGTAAACCACCAGCTCTACCAGCATTTCCTCACGAGCCAGTCCCGCGACGATTATTGCGGCGCGATTTGGATAAGGGGCGTTGAAATATTCGGCATATAGTTTATTGACGGTGGCGAGATATTCACGATCAGTCACGTAAATTAAGACTTGCAGAACTGAATCAAGAGATTCACCAGCACATTGCAAAGTATGCACAAGATTATCAAGTGTTTGGCGGGTTTGGGCTTCAATGCCACCAGCAACAACAGTGCCTGTTTGATCAATTGGTATCTGCGCTGTATATAACGTGCCATTATTTACAATAGCCCACTCAAGCGGTGCTTTAGACGCGAAGAGTTCAGTTTTTACTGGGTAACTTTGAGTTTTCATATTCACATCCATTTTGTAACAGCTTTGTTTCAATGTTGTGAATATTGCCAGTTGACTCTTGATAAATCTAACGGTAAATTCTGTGCGTTTGATAAGAAAAATCTATCACCCCACAAAAGTGTGATCGCAACATACTTTTTATCAAGAAACGCTTTATCACAAAATACCTAATAGGCTATTAAATATGGATATTAAAATACAACAGCTCCGACACTTTGTTTTAGTCGTCGAAGAAGGTGGATTTCGCGCAGCATCTAGTCGTGCTAACCGTTCTCAGGCCGCGCTATCGACTTCAATCAAAGAACTGGAACGCACGTTAGAGCAACCACTTTTTGAGTCTGGTAATAAATCGACACTCACGCCTTTTGGTCATATCTGTTTACCAAAAATCACTAAATTCCTACATCTTTATAAAGCATTAGATAACGACCTACGCGCTGCAGCAGCAGGCCAACAAGGACGCGTACGGATTGCTAGCGTGCCATCGGTAGCAGCAAAACTGATCCCTAATGTGCTGGGGCGATTTTGTAAACAATACCCCGATGTGGAAGTGAGTTTGATTGATGATAATGCCGCAGGTGTTGAAGCTAGGTTATTGTCTGGTGAAGTTGATTTAGCGTTGGGTAACTGTGCGAACTTAAACGTTAACGCGATTAATTTTACCCCGTTGATTTCAGACCCCATTGGCGTTGTCTGTTTAAAGGATAACCCTATAGCGAGTAATATTAACGGCGTTGAATGGCGGGAGTTATTGGAGCAAGCATTTATTCATAATGGTACTTGTACCCTGCTAGAACCAACTCCAGCAAGGGTTCTGATTGAAAAAGCACTTTACTCTGTCGAGAATATCACCTCTTTATTCTCCGTATTAAAACTCGGAATAGGTATAACCACACTGCCTAAATTGGCCTTCCCCAGTAATGAAACTGATTTAGTGTGGCTACCCCTTGTCGACCCCCTGCTAGAACGAAAAATGGGTATTTTTCGACTGGCAGAACATACTATCTCTCCTCAGGCCCAAGCTTTTTATGATTTGTGTATAAAGCACCTCATCTGCTCGGATGAGTGAATCGTTGATAAATCCATCGAGTGTTTACTCTATGATCAAAACATTACCATCGACAGCCACAATTTTAGCCCGTATACCGACATCAATAACGTCGACCTTTGCGGTATCACTTAAACGTGCATTCCAATTAATGCCAGAATGACGAACTTTGCCACCGTTGATGGTCACCGATTCACTGACAGGAACGGTTTGACCAATCATATCACTGCTAGTATCCGAGACAAACTTATTGCCCTGAAAATTCTGCAGCGGCTTCCATAACAGTAAAGCCGTGACAGCAGATAAGAGTCCAACCGATAAGACTTCAAGCTCCCAGCCTTGGATTATGCCGACACTCACCAATACACCAGTGAGCAGACAGCCAAGACCAAAGAACAGTAGCGGTCCGCTTAAGCCAGTAACGCTCAACTCAACAAGCAAGGCAATCGCACCAATTACATAAAGCAATTGATCGTGATTATTCTGTAAGTAGTCAATTAATGTATCCATTTAGTAAACTCCATTGATGGACGACAAAGCCACTATTCAGATAACTTTAGTGCACTTGATACCGCAATTGCTTGAGCAACTGTATTACCGATATTATCACTGGTTTTACCATCGGTTAAAATAACCGAACCTTCGGATGCAATGGCTTTGTGCGCAGCAATCGCATCTTGCGCGAGTGTTAAACGTACCGCTTGCTGGCCTTCACTGGTAATGGCAACAGCACCAACAACATGCAGGGCTGAAGAATCGGCATCTGCCACTAATCGAATTGCTTCTGCCTTACCCGTTGCTTCTAATATTTGTGATTCTTTACTTGCTTCAGCTGCCAGTACTTGCTCTGCTTTAGCACCTTCCGCATCCAGTACTCGCGCTTGTTTCAAACCTTCAGCTTGCGTGATAGCGGCAGTCTTAACACCTTCAGCCGTAAGGATCACCGAACGTTTTTCACGTTCTGCTGCCATTTGTTTTTCCATATCTTCTTTAATTGAAATCGGCGGAGTAATATCTTTGATCTCGTAACGTGTCACCTGCACACCCCAAGGCTGAGTCGCTTCTGTCATTGACGCTAGGATAGAGGCATTAATGTTATCTCGATTTTGAAAACATTGGTCAAGTTCCATTGAGCCGATAGCATTACGCATTGTTGTTGTAGCCAGCTGTACCACAGCTAATTTATAGTCGGTGATGTTATTCGTCGCGGCAGCCGCATCGATAACTTTCATAAATAAAATACCGTCAAGTTCCAAGGTAATATTATCTTTGGTGATGGCCAGTTGTGAAGAAATGTCCAACGATTGCTCTTTTAAATTACGATCTGCAGCGACACGCTGTATAAAAGGAATAATAAAGTTAAGCCCTGCTTGTAATGTGCCGCTGTAACGTCCGAAGGTATAAATAACATAACCTCGGTTTTGCGGAATAAATAATACGCTTCTTTGAATGGTGAAGATGACGACCACAGTGATCCAAAGCCACGGGGTTAAGAGTATATCAATTGCAGTATTCATAAATGCGCTTCCTTAATGATTAAAATAAAAATACTTTTTAAGTAATAGCTTACATCGAATTTAAATAAAAAAGATATAATTAATAATAGGATAAATGATTACCGACGATGAGGCAGTGTTTATATTAAATTATCGTTGCGGTTTTAATGTTTACCTCAAAAGTGTGACCTAAAACTATAATGTTCTTTATACTTCTTGTCGTAACGGCCCCGAGCTTTAGCTGTATAGGCTCGTTTATTCCCCGCTAACCAATATGGTGCTCGGAAACGTCAATATTGGTGGCTAGATCGAAACTAAAAATGACCAACTGGACTTAATAAAGCAAGATATTAGTTAATCGATGCCATCTGCTCTCCACTCAAATTTTCATCATATAAACAAAGACATAAACTTCATTCTATATCAAATCCGCATCAAAAAATAAACTTTAGTATTAGTTTACCCACCCCCTCTAAGCCAAATAAATGACCAATAATACGACGAGTTAATCCTTTAAAATTAACAGAAGCATTAAAAATTTCATCGTAAAGTTGATGGTTGAATACTTTGTGAATCCAATACTTAATACATGTAACACGATGTTGATTAACAAAACCACAACGTTAATCAACAAGGTATCGATGTTACCTAACAAAAAATGAGTCATAAAAGGTACTGATATGGCAAAGCAATCAAGTGTAAATA
>NZ_JASJHF010000063.1:0-7339 GCF_033791185.1 Moritella sp.
CGATTTAATTTAATGTTCACAATTACATTGATATAATATTTGGTCATTATATCTCTGCAAGTGCTCACACAGATTGCTTGAATAAATTGTTAAAGAGCATACTGAGCGGCTGTTGCCGTGTCAGTGGGAGCGATTATAGAGAAACTGACTTCATTGGCAAGTGTTTCACTAAAATTTATGCTCACCTCACTTAATTCGACTAAAAAACGTTCAAAAAGTGACATTTTAAGACATCTAACTAGTTTAAAGTGGCGGTAACCACCTTAACTAAAGAACACAATGCGCGCTAACCAGCAAATTAGACGTCATATAATGATAAATATAATGCCGACACTGCACCATGACTTCAAATGTTGATAAACCACACTCGATTCATATAACTGTCATCTGGCGCTTTTATACTATTCTGCATTATAGATGGCTTAATCAGGATGATAACCTTGCGCATCACAACCTTTTCTAGAATCAGTTCACTTACTTTAATTTGCCTCTCGCTCTTAATGACTTATACCCTTTATGGCAGCCACCAGCAGCTCAACCGTCTTGACCTACAAAACTCTATGTTTGCGCAGATGAAAGAACAAGTCACCATTAAGCTTAATCACGCTATCTCCGGCTATTTGCAACAAGGCAACACCACAGATTTACAACAATCAGAGCAAATCATTAAGCAATTACTTAATTCACTCACTCAACTTCCGAGCGCCATCGATACCACAGCGTTAAACCTGCAGCTCAATCAGTTTGCCACACTCGTGCAAGGGCCATTACGTTCATCGGGTAAGTTTGCTTCCAATAACTTTCAACTACTGAACTTCAACGAAAAAGAATTAGCGGATAACTTATCACTATTAAAACGTCAGTTATTACAAGGTGACATGCAATTACGCCAACAAGATTTAATTCTCATTAGTGATATCCAAGCCAGTCTCGCGCAATTAACCAATCAGCGTCAGCGTTACTTTAATCAATTACAGTCATCGCAATGGCAAGCCCTATTATTAGCCGTCAAAGAAAGTGCGCAACTCATTAGCCAGTTATCGCAATTTAGCCATTATGACAGCAACAATAATGTAGTGATTGAAGATGATAATTTTCTTGATGACGAGGACGGTGAAGAAACACTCTTTATAGTTGATATAACCGACGAACTGCAAAGCCTTATCAGTCGTTATCCAAAAGAACTATTAAATACCAAAACGGTACTTTCAGAGCAAACCGCTAATCAACAGTTAGTATTAACCGCAATCAGTAATATCCAAGCCGCTATTTTAGCGTTAGAAAAGCCAATCAATGATTATGCTAATGACCAGCGCCAGAATACCTACTTATACTTGGCCATTATTGCACTGAGTTTAATTCTATTTGGTATTGGGTTATTTTATGCCGAAAAATACTGGGTCGTAAAACCACTGACAACATTAGATAGAGCCCTTGCCTCTCTGGTTGAAAGCAATACTCGTGAGCGCTTGTACTTTGCCGACAGCCGCAGTGAGATAGGTTTGATCGCACTGCATTTCAATCAGCTACTGGATAATATCAAGCAGGAAGATATCACCAAACAGACTCAAGTCGAACAAGTCACCCTGGCGTTAAACTTACTGCAAAATGATTTTCAATCGATTAGTCAATATGCTCAAGCCAGTAGCGCTGCCATTAGTGATATCTCTAACGGTGTATCAGAAATTAACTCACTCGCGCAAAAAGTTGATGCCGATACGCAATCCGTACACAGCCTAACACAGCAGACGAATGAGCAGATGTATAAAGCCGCTAGTCAGATAACCGATTTTAGTCTCGCTACTGAGCAGACTAAACAAGCCGGTAGTGCGAGCTTAAAAGCCATTAAAACATTAAATACCAATATGGAAAATGTTGAGACGATCGTGACATCGATTCATCGTATCGCCGATCAAACTAACTTATTGGCCCTCAATGCAGCCATTGAAGCCGCGCGGGCGGGCGAAAAAGGCCGTGGATTTGCCGTAGTAGCCGATGAAGTTCGCAACTTATCTAAACAGACTCAGCAAGCTCTAGAACAAATTAGTAACTTTCTCGGTCAACTGAATCACTCCAGCCAATCACTCGAACATGAAATTAATCATATCGCACAGAGTTGCCACCAGCAGTTAACAAATGCACAAGACATGCGTAAAGAGATAGGCACAGTGATCCAACAGTCAGAGCAATCACAACAAAATGCCGCCAATAGTAGTCAAAATACCCACCAGCAAGTCAGCCATATCAGTGCCGTAAACAGGCAAATGACGGCACTGCAAAATCACAGCGAAGAGACTCGCCAGAAAACCCAATCTGCTCAACAACAAGTATCAACGCAAGTTGAACAGATATTAACTATCTTTGCCTAATCAAAACCTAAAAGTTAAAAACTGGAACCGGGCGTTGCGAGAAAGTCGAGTTCAGCGGCTGTCGATTCTCGCCCTAGAATAGTGTTGCGGTGCGGATAGCGCCCAAACTGTTCAATAATAGCTTGGTGTTGCAATTCAAATTTGAGGTTAGTTTGGATATCATTACCTTGATACAAAAATACCGCTTGTTGATGGATAATTGCAGATTCGCTGTGCATAAAAGGCAGGTAAAGAAAACTGCATTGCAATTGCGAAAGTTCTCTATCAGCACCACACGCTATCGCTTCTTGTGCGAGTGCTAATGCCATGCCATCAAAAGCAAACGCACGGGTTGTATCACGGAACATATTTCGTGAAAACTGGTCCAAAATAATGATTTCCGCTAACCGACCTTCAGCACTCCGACGCCAGTGAAATAGTTCACCCGCACTAGCACGCTTATGCAACTCACTAAAACGCATTGAAATTGTTTGATCAAACTCAATATCTTTCACCCACCACTTCGCTGGATTAATCTCTTCAAACCAAAATTTGATAACGTCTTTATACATAGTTAAACCCCTTCCAATGACCCCACCAATGATCCCACCAATTGAGTATAGGATAACTAGAAACACTCAGCCCACTCAGTGGCGGCACTGGTGTCTCAGTTTTCATATTTAGCTGTCATTTTTTTATGCATTACTAGCACATCACATAATTTCGGTCTAAAGACAGTTTTTTTAATGGTTTACTCGCGATTATAATTTAATATTCCAGCCCATTACCACACCATACGTAACCGTATCATAACCAAACTCTCTATCTGCAATCGGCATAAAGTCGTTACCATTATCGTAATTCACCCTACAATAAATAAAACGGATAGTAACGTTGATGTGAACATAGCTTAGTCACATAGTCACTCACAAAAAAACCGCGTAACTTTAGCTATTTTTAGTAATAGCCAAAGGCACACGGTTTAAATACTATTCACAGTAAAGGAGTTACATAGAATAGAAGTAGTATATTTGTGATTTCATCCGAATAACAATGCCGCGAATAACATCGAGGAAGCCAAGGAATGCAATCGGTTTAGCACCACTAACCCAAGCCAGACCAACAGAACCCACCGGAATATCATAGCCTTCCGTCTCGGTTAGTTTCAAACGAACAAAGTGATGTTTGTTCATGACATTTTGTCCTGTCGTTGTTCTCACCGAGGTTTCTCTTGCTAATAATGTCCCTTGCGCTTCACCCGTGGCTTCAATGATGCCTTCGACTTCAGCAGAGAAAATATGTCCCGGATAAACTGCCGAGGCAAATTCAGACGCTTGACCCACTTTAATATTACGAATGGCTTGATGATTAACCCGCATTAATACATATTTTTCATTGGTATACATCTGGATACGTGGCATCGCACCTATGTATTGCCCTTCACGAACAATAAAGTTGGTTAAGTAACCATCAGCAGGTGCATAAACACGGGTATTATCTAAATTCCACTGCGCTTGTGCATACACCTCAGTTTGATTCGCTAAATCGGCTTTACGGCTATTCACTGCATGATCAGATTTGCTGATATTAAGCTGGGCCTGCTGTGCGTTTAACACTAATTTTTCAGCTTGCGATTGCAGTACTGTTAATTTTGCACTGGCAACTTGCACCGCTGTTTTTTGCTCATCTAATTTACTTTCCGTAATGGTAAATGCAGCTACTTTATTCTGATCAATATAACGCTGTAATGTCGTGCGCTTCCAATTAAGGTCAGCTTCAATTTCAACTTGCTGATCAAGGTTAATTTTAATTTCTTTATTAGCAATAGCGTATTTAGATTCATTAATTCGTACATCATCTAATGACGATGCTAACGCTACTTCAGCGCTCTTCACCTGTGCCGCCGATTTGTTCAATGCAATCTGATAAACTTCATCTTCAAGTTCATAAATCAGCTGACCTTTAATAACCTGCTGGTTCGGTTTGACATGAATCGTTTTAATATTACCTTTTACCTGCGTTGAACCGGGACGTAATTGAATATGCGGTGACTGCACTAACGAACCGCCAGACAAATCCATCGGCGTATAAGTAATTAAGCCCACCCAGACGAAAAGGAGCCAGCCACCACCACCGATATAAGCAAAACACTTAGAATATTTATTCCAAGGCATGCCCACTAAACGCAATAAATAAATAAGTAATGCCCAGACCGCTAAACCTTCTAACATGAGCCCGTCCCTTCTGATTTCCAAATATCACGTACTTTCTTAATAGCTTGCTCTGCATCAACAAACGCCACGATCACAGCTAACACCCAGACCCAATGCCAAATAAATCCAACCCAAGTTAATGTGGTGATCAAGGTTAATTGTTGATGACCATTTTTATGGGCCTGATGAATAGGCACCTCATGGAATTTCCAAAAACCAATCCCTACAGCAGCGACGGTTGCAACAAGCACAACCACAGCAACAATGTGTAATCCAGTGTCAAAGCCAGTGCCGACAAAAGGCATAGATATTAAACTCACAGGTTCATTCCTCGATTAATGATCCCTAACTCAGACGATTAGGAACGCGTTATTTGTTGTCTATGGTGATAATAACAATCATGAATATAGCGAGGATGATTATACGCAAACGAGGAAGTTAAAAGGTACTCGTAAAATTGCTAGAAATTTACCTGTTTAGCATTTATTAATAGCCAAACAACAGATATCAGGCTAATAATATATTGCTGTGATTAAACTGATGACAGTCCATGGTAAATAGCAAACATTCAATGAGGACAAGCACATGCGTGAACTACCCAAGATGGATAAAGCTAATTTAAACATTGAACAATTCACCATTGAAATATCAAATTGGTTATTGGAAAACGATACTGCTGATTTAGCTAACGCAATTGAATTTGCACTCACCGCTTTTATGCCCTACATCCAAGCCCAACGTATGTCGTTAGTTCGCTTAACCCCAGACAATCACTTTGAAGGGGCGCTTGCTGTTGCTGCCCCAGGTTACAAACCAGTCTCTTTACCAGCACAAGGGCTTTACTCACCTTATCTAGAACAGATAAGCGAAGGTGAAATTATTATTGCAGAAGATAATATCCACGATATTGTCAAACATGATGAGCTCCTACGCAGTGCGATGGAAGGTATTTGCGCGCATATTGTGGTGCCCTTTCGCGTTAAAGGGCGTATTTGGGGCGGCATTACTGCGAGCCGTTATCTTAAACCTGCGCACTGGGATAAAGATAACATCTCCCAGATCCGTTGTTTTGGTCAGATCCTCGCATCGACTTACGAGCGTTATGCTTACTGGGAAAAGCTGCAACATAAAAATCAACAACTCGAACTATTATCGCGTCATTTAATGGATAACCAAGAAAATGAGCGCCGTATGTTATCGCGTGAACTGCACGACAATTTTTCACAACGTATGGCACTGCTCACCATCAAAGCATCATTACTATCTAATAGCCTAACTGTCGACAGTGAAAAAAAATCAGCGAATGCGCTTCACGACGAAATACAAGGGTTAGCGAAAGATATGCAAGCGCTATCACGCTCTTTGCACCCCGCTATTTTGGAAGACCTTGGCTTATTAACGGCATTAAAGTCAGAATGTCGACGCTTATCAACCATTAAAGATGTTGATATTCAGACTTTATTTGATCCGATTCCGGCTTTAAATAAAGAGCTATCTTTAAACCTATATAGAATTTTACAAGAAACACTAAACAACGTAGCCAAGCACGCTCAAGCATCTGCCGTGTTTGTATCGCTGCAATACAGCGATAACAACTTACACTTTCAAATTATCGATGATGGGATTGGCTGCGATTTAAACTTAAATGCAAACAAGGGCAGCATTGGATTAATTAGTATTCGGGAGCGTGCACAGTTATTTAATGGCACAGCAGTATTCAGCTCTCCTGAAGATGGCGGTTTTATCGTCGATATAATGATCCCTGCACTAAAGGAATATTATGAGTAATGTAATTTTAGCCGATGACCATTTAATTGTGGCACAAGGCATCGCCAGTATTTTACAACCAGCGCATCATATTTTAGCAATTGCTAAAGATGGCTTAGAGTTAATCGAGCTCGTTAAGCAACATGATCCTGACTTAGTTATCACCGATATAAGCATGCCTGATATGACGGGGATTGCCGCTATTGCAGCCTTGAAGCGCATTAATAAAACCGTAAAAATAATTTGTTTAACCATGCATGACGAACAAGAATATGCCGAGAGTGCGATTGCAGCCGGCGCACAAGGTTACGTATTAAAACATGAAGCCAGTGAGAGCTTAGTCGAAGCGGTAAACCAAGTATTAAAAGGTGGCACTTATATTTCAACCTCAGTCACGGTTAACACTGAAAAACCAAAATTATCATCTCGTCAAATCAGTGTTTTACGATTATTAGCGCAAGGTAAATCGGCCCGCCAAGTCGCCGATGAATTATTTATTTCGCCACGAACTGTCGAGTTTCATAAGTATTCAATGATGAAATTGATCAGTGCTAAAACCAGTGCTGAGTTGATCCAATACGCGATTAATCATGGCTTGATGGATTAACTTACGCCTCCATCCGCGATTACCTGATATTCATTTACGCATAAAAAAACCAGCACTTATCTGCTGGTTTTTTTGTGTATTTAAATCATCAAATTATTATGTAATTTAATTACACATTGCGTAATTTAATTACGCAATTAAATCACACTGTAAATAAACTCAGGTTAAATTCATACTAAAAAACAACTTGAATTAACACAGCTTTAATCACGGTTGTAACATTATCATTACTTTCTACGTATCGCTAGCCACAAGACTAAAAACAGCCTCTGTTGTTTAATAGAATGTGACTGCCATCTCGCTCTCGCGCTATATTGCCATTCAGACCAAGCAGCAATGACACGACATTTAAGATTATCTTTAGTATTACCGCTATTTTGTTGCGTTACTTGTCGTTGCGACAA
>NZ_JASJHF010000064.1:0-2853 GCF_033791185.1 Moritella sp.
AGAACGAAATATTCCTTGGTTACGTTTAAACAAATATAGCCTTGTGCAATTTGGCCATGGTAAATACCAACAACGTATTCAAGCAACCATCACCAGTGAAACTAAACACATAGCTGTAGAAATTTCATGTGATAAAGAAGATACCCATAATTTATTAAACGACTTGGGGCTGCCTGTACCTCAGCAACGTATGGTGTATTCTGAGCGCGAAGCAATAAGAGTCGCGAAACGTATTGGCTACCCAGTGGTATTGAAACCATTAAATGCCAATCATGGTCGTGGCGTTTCAATTGATTTAAGCACTGAAGAACAAATTATAACTGCATTTGCATTTGCTCGCGAACATGGTACCAGCCGCGCTGTATTAGTAGAGTCATTCCTAACTGGTTTAGACCATCGTATGTTAGTAGTAAACGGTGAATTAGTTGCGGTGGCTAAACGAGTACCTGGACATGTTGTTGGCGATGGTAAAAAAACCATCAGTGAACTTATTGATCAGGTCAATGAAGATCCGCGCCGTGGAGTTGGTCATGAAAAAGTATTAACCCAACTAGAAATGGACACACAAGCCGAACGATTAGTTGAAGAAGCGGGCTATACCCCTGAAACTATTCTTAAAAAAGATGAGGCGTTTTATTTACGTTCAACGGCAAACTTATCAACAGGTGGTACCGCAATTGATTTAACCGATGTCGTACATCCTGATAACAAAGTAATGGCAGAACGTGCAGTACAGGCCGTGGGATTAGACGTGGGTGGTGTAGATTTTCTAACCTCAGATATTACGCGTTCTTATAAAGAAATTGGCGGTGGTATTGTCGAGGTAAATGCTGCGCCTGGTTTTAGGATGCATGTTGCGCCTAGTCAAGGAAAACCTCGTGACGTTGCTGGAAAAGTGATTGATATGCTATTTCCGCCAGCATCACCAACGTGTATACCGATTGCTGGTATTACAGGTACAAATGGTAAAACAACAACCTCAAGAATGCTATCTCATATCTTAAAAACAGATGGACATGTCGTTGGTATGACATCGACTGACGGTGTTTATGTTGACGGACATTTATCTGTAAAAGGTGATATGACCGGTCCTGTGGCTTCTCAAATTGTATTACGTGACCCATCGGTTGATATTGCCGTACTTGAAACTGCGCGTGGCGGTATTGCTCGCTCTGGTCTAGGTTATTTTGAAAGTGATGTTGCCGCTTGTATTAATGTTCAGGAAGATCACCTTGGTTTACGTGGTATCGATACCCTCGATCAACTGGCAGAAATTAAACGTATCGTCGTTGAAGTGGCCAAAGATACAGTGGTATTAAATGCCGATGATGAACAATGTTTAAAAATGGCTGATCACACCAAAGCGAAACATATTTGTTACGTCACTATGAATTCAGGACATGGTTTAGTACGCGAGCATATTCGCGCTGGTGGTAGAGCCGTAGTGCTAGAGAAAAGTATCAATGGTGAATTGATCACTATTTTTGATAATGGCGCTCATATCCCAATTCTATGGACTCATTTAATTCCCGCCACATTAGAAGGTAAAGCAGTACATAACGTGCAAAATGCCATGTTTGCTGCGGCACTGGCTTATAGTTTAGGAAAATCGTTAGATTCGATTCAACAAGGTCTTAGAACCTTCAACACTACATTCTTCCAGGCTCCAGGCAGAATGAACGTATTTGACGAACATCCGTTTAGAGTCATTCTTGATTATGCTCATAATGCCGATGGTGTGCGTCATATGAGTGAGTTAGCAAGTAAACTTGAGGTGCATGGCAAGCGTATTGCGATTATTGCCGGCCCAGGCGACAGAAGAGATCAAGACATTGATAATATTGCTAAAGCGGCAGCTGGGCATTTTGATCTTTATATCTTAAAAGCTGACGATAATCGCCGCGGCCGCGGATATGACGAAGTACCACAAAAAATGGCACAAGTACTCCGTGAACAAGGAATAAAAGACGAAAATATTTTAATCATTCCTGATGAAGTTGAAGCGATAGAAAAAGGCTTATCGGTTGCAGAGCATAATGATTTAGTTATTGTATTTGGTGATGCGATTACTCGCTGTTGGAAACAAATCATTCATTTTAATGGTATTCATTGTGATCCTGAAAATCCCATTGAAAAGCCTATTAAAGCAGAAGTCACAATGCTAGAAGGTAATGGACAAGATCCCTTTGTATTAGGAACCGGAATGAAAATCGTGAAGGACGACCGCGGTGTTCGTCTTGTGTCTGAACATGATGAAGAAAGTGATTAAATGAAAAATGAAACTATTAAACTAACATTAGATGACTGTCGCAGAATAACTGGTAAAAGTCTCCTATGGGAAAAAACAGGATCAGTTCTTGATGCGTTTGTTAGTGGCATTGATAAGCAGCAAGTTGTCGAGCAATGGCTAGTAAATGTTCAACAATTGCAGCAAGAAGTAAACTGGTCTGATGAAGCTACTTGTTACCGACTTTTTGAAGACGGTATAAGCCTTGCTATTAGTGCACCAATGGACGCGTTATATGCGTCCTGCGAATTAAACGAAGCCGCGTGGATTTTAACCTGTAAACATTTTTCTGTAGACATTGAAAATATAGAAAACCCTGAACTAGTCCAGATGTCGTATCCTGAGCTTGTTAACAAAATTAATTTGTCTATTGCTGAAGAAGCTAATCCTCAATTAATGAGTTTAATGTGCCAGGCGAAACAACAAAATGCACCATATTTGGTTGATGATGACGATTTTTCATTGGGTTATGGCGTTACAGCAAAAACTTGGTCGGTATTCGATTTACCAAACCCTGAAACCATTAATTGGCAACAATACCAAGCAGTACCTTTAGCCTTGGTGAC
>NZ_JASJHF010000065.1:0-2523 GCF_033791185.1 Moritella sp.
CTTAAGTATGATTTTTAAATCATTGTTGGCTAATAAATAACCTTGCTTAGTCCCATTCCTTGCCTTGAAAAGAGGTGAAATTGAAAATATGAACTAATGTCTATTTCAATTTCGTGAGAAATGTCACTTATTATTATTGTGCAGATTTGACATGGAAAAGATGCCTGCGCTGTTGACACTTTTCTGATTCGTCTGCTGTTTCAGCACATATGAAATACTCGTTTAAAAGGAATGCATTTATGAAGGAAAAACTCATTGTTGGTCTAGATGGTGTAGAGCCAGGTGACAGGGCTCTTACTCATGCTAAACGACTATCAAAACTCATTGGTGATTGCACAATTGAATTGGTGTATGTCATTGAATGGTCCCCATACAGTTTTCAGACACCCGAAGAAAATGCCCTGCGGCACAAGCGTAGAGAGCTGGAGATAAAAACGGCTATGGATCGCGTTATAACCCCCGCTTTAGAAGCGTTGAAAAAAGAGGGATATCTTGCAAATGGACGTGTTTTGCATGGTGACGTTGCTGAACTATTAAATTCCGTTGCCGTAAAAGAAAAAGCTGAACAAATTATTGTCGCCCGCTCCAAAGAAAGTGGCTTTGCCGCAAAATTATTTGGTAGCGTTACTGCAAAACTGGTAATGGGTGCAGATGTTCCTGTCACAGTCGTAAACTAAGGCTTTATTATGCAAAACAAAAAAATACTATTATCGATATTTATAATGTTTTTCAGTTTGTTACAAAGTTCGCTAGCCTTTGCTGAAGGCAGTATTGATGAAAAAGTTAATGCTATTTTCGCGTCATCAACCGGCTGGTTCGTTAGCCTTATTTTTGCTCCACTTCCTGGCACTAGCTTTCCTTGGATTGTGTTGTGGTTGGTTGTCGGTGCGACGATTTTCACCGTTTATTTCGGCTTTATCCAATTCCGAGCTATCAGACATTCTATTGATCTGGTTAAAGGCGATTATTCTGATCCAAATGATGCTGGTGAGGTATCTCATTTCCAGGCGTTAGCTACTGCATTATCCGGCACGGTAGGCTTAGGTAATATTGCAGGTGTTGCTGTCGCGGTCAGTATAGGTGGTCCGGGGGCGACATTCTGGATGATTCTTGCAGGCTTGATGGGCATGGCATCCAAATTCACCGAGTGTACATTAGGGGTGAAATACCGTAACGAATACCCTGATGGTAGTGTATCTGGTGGTCCGATGTACTACATCTCAAAAGGTTTTAAAGAGAGAGGCGTTGCCGGAGGAAAACCACTGGCAGTGCTATTTGCAATCTTTTGTATTCTGGGTGCATTTGGTGGTGGCAACATGTTTCAGGCTAATCAGGCACACGCACAAATAAGCAGTATTGTGGGTGATTTCCCAGGTTGGATCACTGGTGTTGTTTTTGCTTTGGTTGTCTTCTCTGTGATTGTCGGCGGGATTAAATCTATCGCTAATGTAACTGAGAAAATAGTACCCTTCATGGGCGTTCTCTACGTTGTTGCGGCTTTGATTATTATTGTAATGAATTTTGATAAAGTTGGATGGGCCTTTGAACAAATCTTCGTTGGTGCATTTACGGGGCTCGGGGTTGCTGGTGGTTTTGTTGGCGCCTTAATACAAGGCTTTAAACGTGCTGCATTCTCCAATGAGGCAGGGGTCGGTTCCGCCGCGATTGCCCATTCGGCAGTGCGTACTAAAGAACCTATCACTGAAGGGTTTGTATCTTTACTTGAACCATTTATTGATACTGTCGTTATTTGTACCATGACAGCGCTTGTCATTATTATCACTGGGCAATTAACATCAGATCCGACAACGGGTTTATACCTAGTTGGTGAGAGTGGACGTATCATAACAGCAGACGGTTCATCAGGTGTTGCATTAACTTCAGCAGCATTTGGCTCAACTATCAGTTGGTTCCCTTATGTGCTTGCTGTTGCGGTTGTATTGTTTGCTTTTTCAACCATGATCAGTTGGTCTTATTATGGCCTTAAAGCTTGGACTTATCTGTTTGGAGAAGGAAAAACAACCGAGTTAATATTTAAACTACTGTTCTGTGTCTTTGTAGTTATTGGTGCAGCAGCCAATCTCGGCCCTGTGATCGACTTCTCTGATGCCGCCATTTTTGCAATGGCTGTGGTTAATATTATCGGGCTTTACGTGTTAATGCCTGTCGTTAAAGCAGAGTTGAAGTCATATCTAGCACGTTTAAAATCAGGTGAAATCAAAAAATTCACCGACAAATAAGTCAATAGTAAATTGCCACCTGCTCTGTTATTTGCAGGTGGCAATCTTTTATCTTATCAAGTGGTACTGCAGCTATATCGACTCATCGTTTACTACTCATAGTTTACTTATTTACATCATCCGATCATCATTATCTAAAAATACTTCCTGACCAGCTAGATCTTCAATTTGTATTTAAAGCACTCTTCATTTTTAAGCAAATGGTAAAATTACTCGCTTTGAAAAGCCTTGGTTTCGTATAAACAAAGATCCTGACTATGGATTGTATAAGCAACAGTGTAAT
>NZ_JASJHF010000066.1:0-6294 GCF_033791185.1 Moritella sp.
CCTGCCTGGATGGGCACATTTGCCGATTTAATGAGCCTGTTAATGTGCTTTTTTGTATTGCTGCTGTCATTTTCTGAAATGGACGTAGTGAAATTTAAGCAGATTGCCGGGTCGATGCAGTTTGCGTTTGGTGTGCAGAATCAGATCGATGTAAAGAACATACCCAAAGGTACGACCGTGATTGCCCAGGAATTTCGACCCGGGCGACCTGATCCTACGCCTATTGAAACGATTATGCAGCACACCATTGATAACAGCGAGGCTGAACTGGATTTCCAAGATGGTGAAGATCAAAATGCTGGTGGTAAGAATAAACTCGAAGAAGACAGTAATGGTGGTAAGTCACCCGCAACATCAACACGTGATAATACCCCCACAGAGAAAGTCGAAGTGACGGAAGATATTAGTGAGTTAGTTAAAGCATTAGCGGAAGCACTCAAAGAAGAGATCGACAGTGGTGGTGTTGAAGTCGAAAATTTAGGTCAGCAAATTATTATCCGAGTTAATGAAAAAGGCTCATTCCCAGCGGGCTCCGCTTTTTTACAACCACGCTTTCGTCCTGTGATCCAAAAAGTGGCGCAACTGCTAGCAACGATACCGGGTATGATCACCATTGCTGGGCATACAGGGAAAGAACAATTACATTCTGAGCTCTACCGCTCTAAATGGGATCTGTCTAGCCAACGTGCGGTTTCTGTTGCCCATGAGATGCTCAAAGTTGAAGAATTTAGTGAGAACCGCCTGATTGTACAGGGTATGGCTGATACCCAGCCTATCACTGATGAAATCAATGAGTTACGCCGTAATCGCCGTGTTGAAATTAGTATCATGCAAGGTAAAGCGAAACTATCAGAACCGTTAGACATAGTTAAATAAATAGTTAAATAAATCGTTAAGGAATTCAGCTTAGCTAAACGAACAAGGCTCACCAGCGTGAATAACAACATGCAGTGAGCCTTTTTTTTAGCCTTTGATTCCAGTACTAGCGATCAGCTATAAGTATTAATACTGCGGGGTTATTGAGTTATATTTCAGACAGGGGGAATTAAGTATATTGGCTTCACATTTAGATACTTAATCTTAACAATTGTCATATTGTAGGTATTAACGGTTGTCGATTGATGATAGTTTGGAATATATAGCAATTAAATGAATTAATTGGTATTGTAAATACTACTCCTTTAGAGATGCTTGATATTTCAATTCAACAAAAATTGAAATATGAAACAAATTTAAAGGTCATGGATGTAATTGTCGTACTGGAGTTGTACATGTTAAAAAATAAAATCACCCAATCATTACTATTAGGCGCAGGTCTTGCGTTTGCCGCTACTTCATTAACGGCCACTGCTGCTGAAGTTCCAGCCGGTGTTAAGCTTGCTAAAACCCAAGAAATCGTGCGTGGTAATGGCACCGAGGTGGCGTCACTTGACCCGCATAAAACTGAAGGTGTACCTGAATCACACGTTATCCGTGATTTAATGGAAGGCTTAGTAAACCAAGATGCCAACGGTAAAACGATTCCCGGTGTCGCTGAAAGCTGGGAAACGGCGGATAATAAAACCTTCATTTTCAACCTACGTAAAGATGCTAAATGGTCTAACGGCGACCCCGTTACCGCGCATGATTTCGAATACAGCTTTAAACGCGTTGTGGATCCTGCGACGGCCGCACCTTATGCATGGTATATGGAAATGACTACCATGATTAATGCGTCAGACATTATCGCGGGTAAGAAAGATAAAGATTCCTTGGGTATTAAAGCCATTGATGATTACACCCTTGAAATTAAATTAGAAAGTGCAGTACCGTACTTCGTAATGATGATGGGTCACACAACAGTAAAACCTGTTCACCAAGCCACTGTAGAAAAATTTGGCGATAAGTGGACGCGTCCAGATAACTTTGTTGGTAACGGTGCTTACACTGTTGATCAATGGGTTGTAAATGAACGTATTAGCCTCACGCGTAATGAAAAATATTGGGATGATTCAAAAACCGTTATTAATAAAGTAACTTTCCTACCGATTGAAAACCAAGTCGCAGAAATGAACCGCTTCTTGTCAGGCGAAATTGATATTACTTATGAACTACCAAACGAACATTTCCGTCGTTTGCAAAAAGAGCATAAAGAAGACGTATCAATCACGGGTAACTTGTGTACTTATTACTATGCCTTTAATACTGAAAAAGCCCCGTTTAATGATGTACGAGTACGTCAAGCGCTATCATATGCTATCGATCGCGACATCATTACCAAAGCATTATTAGGCCAAGGTCAAAAAAATGCCTATGCTTTCACGCCTGAAATCATTTCTGGTTTCACTCCAGAATTACCTGATTATGCCAAATTAACGCAAAAGCAGCGTATTGAAAAAGCCAAATCACTATTAGCTGAAGCGGGTTTTGATAAGTCAAAGCCACTGTCGTTCAACTTGTTATATAATACCAGTGAGAACCACAAGAAAAATGCCATTGCGATCACCTCAATGTGGAAAAAATCATTGGGTATTGACGTGACGTTAGAAAACCAAGAGTGGAAATCATTCTTAGACAGCAAGCGTCAAGGTAACTTTGATGTGACACGTGCCGGTTGGTGTGGTGATTACAACGAACCCTCAACGTTCCTATCATTAATGCAAAGCACAAACTCTTCAAATGACGCGCACTATAAGAGCAAGTCATATGATGAACTTATGCAACAAGCTCTCGCGACAACCAGTGATGCTGCACGTAACGATATCTACCTAAAAGCAGAAACGCTACTGGCAAAAGACATGCCTATCGCACCTATTTATCAATATGTTAAAGCACGTTTGTTAAGCCCTCAAGTCGGCGGCTACCCAACAAACAATGCCGAAGAGCAAATCTTCACCAAAGATCTTTATATCATTGCAGATTAATTTTAGCGTCACGATATAGTTTTTCTTCATATTGAATTGATTAATGCCAGTGTTCACCCTGAGCACTGGCATTGGTCTTACACTTTTATTGGTGTAAATAAGGTATTAATTTATGTTTAAATTTATTATCAAGCGTATCTTCGAATCGATCCCAACCATGTTGGTGCTGATCACGCTGTCATTCTTTCTTATGCGTTTTGCTCCGGGTAACCCGTTTTCGAGTGAGCGTGCTTTACCACCACAAGTGATGGCGAACATTAATGCTAAGTATGGTTTAGATAAACCGGTACTTGAGCAATACATGACTTATTTAACTAATATCATCCAAGGTGATTTAGGGCCTTCATTTAAATATAAAGATTTTACGGTAAATGAATTGGTGGGAGCGGCATTACCAGTATCCGCTAAGATTGGTTTTTTTGCTTTTGTATTAACGCTTATCCTCGGTGTTTTTATTGGCACCATGGCGGCAATGCGGCAGAACACCTGGTTTGATTACACCATTATGTCTACCGCAATGCTCGGGGTGGTGATGCCTTCATTTGTACTCGCGCCGGCACTTATTTACCTATTCTCTATTAATTTAGGCTGGTTACCGGCTGGTGGTTGGAACGGCGGTACGTGGGTGTACATGATCCTGCCTGTTGTCGCTATGTCATTACTGTATGTCGCGACATTTGCGCGTATCACTCGTGGCAGTATGATTGAAGTGATGAACAGTAACTTTATCCGCACGGCACGTTCGAAAGGACTGAGCTATCCACGTATTGTCATTAAACATGCGTTAAAACCAGCGATGTTACCCGTTGTTTCATACATGGGGCCTGCATTCGTGGGAATTATTACCGGTTCAGTGGTGATTGAAACCATCTTTGGTTTACCGGGTATTGGTAAGTTGTTTGTTAACGCGGCGTTTAACCGTGATTACTCCTTAGTGATGGGTATTACCATTTTAATTGGTTTCTTATTCATCTTATTTAATGCAATCGTTGATATTTTACTTGCTTATATCGACCCGAAAATTCGCTACTAAGGGACTAGTTATGTTATCTAAAACAGAGAAAGTAGAAGCGCTAAACAACTTCTCGACCAGTTTAGAAATTGAAGGTCGCAGTTTATGGCAAGACGCCCGCATTCGTTTTATGCGTAACAAAGCGGCAATGGTGAGTTTATGTATTTTATTTTTAATCACCTTGTCGGTTATTTTTGTGCCGATGCTCAGTCAGCATGCTTTTGATGATACCGATTGGTATGCATTGCACCAAGGACCGTCTGCCGAACATTGGTTTGGTACTGATAGTTTAGGCCGTGATTTATTTGTACGTACCTTTATTGGTGGCCGTATTTCGATGATGGTCGGGGTGATGGGCGCACTTGTTGCTGTGCTTATCGGTACACTATATGGCGCGGCATCGGGCTTTATCGGTGGTAAAACAGACCGCGTGATGATGCGTATCCTTGAGATCCTTTACGCCATTCCATTCATGTTCTTAGTGATTGTATTAGTGACCTTCTTTGGTCGTGACATTATCTTAATCTTTGTGGCGATTGGTGCGATTGCTTGGTTAGACATGGCGCGTATTGTCCGCGGTCAGACGCTCAGTTTACGTAGTAAAGAGTTTATCGAAGCGGCGCATGTATGTGGTGTGAGTCGATGGGGCATCATTACCCGTCATATCGTGCCAAACGTATTGGGTATTGTCGCTGTGTATTCAACGCTGTTGATCCCAAGCATGATCTTAACGGAGTCATTCTTAAGTTTTCTTGGTCTTGGTGTACAAGAGCCAATGACAAGTTGGGGGGCCTTATTGCAAGAAGGTGCACAAACAATGGAAATTGCAATTTGGCAATTAGCCTTCCCAGCGATATTTATGGTGTTAACGCTATTTTGCTTTAACTATGTCGGTGATGGTCTCCGTGACGCGCTGGATCCAAAGGACAGATAGCGGGCAACCAAATAGCTTAACTTAACAATGCAGAGTTCGCTGTAAACCCATCTAGGGGGCTTGTTGTTAGCATCGATGCTAACAACAGCTAGCTTAAGTTAAGTTATTCTCGGGTTGAAAGATATTATCGTTCAGATAGTTGGATCTAGAGTTAGAGCTAGAATTAGAACAAGATTAAGGATGTCACATGAGTTTATTAGATGTAACCGACCTACGCGTTGAATTTACGACCCAAGACGGTAATGTAACGGCGGTTAATGATTTAAATTTTTCCCTCAATCCCGGTGAAACATTGGGTATTGTCGGCGAGTCTGGTTCGGGTAAATCACAGACGGTATTTGCGATCATGGGATTGCTGGCAAAAAACGGTATTATTTCTGGGAGTGCTAAGTTTGAAGGTAAAGAGATTTTAAATTTACCAGAGAAAGAACTTAACCACGTTCGTGCAGAACAAATTGCTATGATCTTCCAAGACCCTATGACCTCACTAAATCCTTATATGAAGGTGAGTGAGCAAATGATGGAGGTACTGATCTTACATAAAGGCATGAGCCGTAAGGAAGCTTTTGAAGAATCTGTGTTTATGCTGGAAGCGGTAAAGATCCCAGAAGCACGTGCGCGTATCAATATGTACCCACATGAATTCTCTGGTGGTATGCGTCAGCGTGTAATGATTGCTATGGCGTTATTATGCCGCCCTAAACTACTCATTGCTGATGAACCAACTACCGCATTAGATGTAACGATTCAAGCGCAGATCATGCAGCTATTGAATGAATTGAAAGAAAAATTTAACACTGCCATTATTATGATCACCCATGATTTAGGCGTGGTTGCGGGCAGCTGTGACAAGGTATTAGTGATGTACGCTGGCCGTACTATGGAGTACGGCAAGGTTAATGACATCTTCTATACCCCGAGTCATCCTTATACCGAAGGACTGCTTAAGTCTATTCCGCGTTTAGATACCGAAGGTGAGATTTTACCGACTATTCCGGGCAATCCACCTAACTTGTTATCATTGCCAAAAGGTTGTGCATATCAAGACCGTTGTCATCGCGCACAAGAAAACTGCCAACAGCAACAACCACAATTAATCCCGTTTGCTGGCGACCGTTTACGAGCCTGCTTCTCAGACCAGGAGACATGGTAATGACTGTTATTGAAAAGCAAAAAGTAGCAACAAAGCAAGAACAAGTGGCTGTACAAGCTGTAAACAAAGAACTGTTATTGGAAGTTAACAACCTTAAAGTACAGTTTGATATTCCGTCAAAGTCATTATGGCCTTGGGCACTGCCGAGCAAACTAAAAGCAGTTGATGGCGTGAGTATCAAATTATACGAAGGCGAAACGCTGGGTGTAGTAGGGGAATCAGGTTGTGGTAAATCAACCTTTGCTCGTGCACTTATTGGCTTAGTGCCAGCTGCTGCCGGTAATGTGGTGTG
>NZ_JASJHF010000067.1:0-28765 GCF_033791185.1 Moritella sp.
AGTTACTTTTACGATCAATGCATTAATAGGTTAATGGTAGTCTGGATTGAAGCATTCTGTTCCGCAAATTGAGACTTTTATTTATAGGGGTCTATAAATAAATTGATGAAGAACAGAAACTATATATTTCAATACATTATATTTTTACAAAAAGGTGAAACTGAGACTATTTGGCAATATAAGTAACCCATGTTTAGCAAAAATGACTAATTTTCATTACACCTGTATACAAAGCCTGTTTTGACGTAAGGATAAACACATGGATCAATCGATTAAAATCTTGCTTTGGCTAACTAATGCAGGGCTTTTTTTCAACACCAGTTACCAAAACTTATGCATAACAAAAATGTATGGCAAACCGATATGAGCATATTGTGAGTGAGTTGCAGCTCTAAATTGATTTGGGGCAAGTTCGGCTTAGCGCTCTTGCACTAAGTCAGAGCTGGGCATAAGTGTGTTGAGGTTATTATACTAACCGACGGTGATACTGATTCTACTTTACAGATGAAGTGAAAGTGTCGAACGACTCCCCTCATCCGATTTAATTCATAAATTAACATTGTTATTTCTAACTATATCAGGTATTTAAAAGTAATAGCGTTGCCTTGCCATTCTTATTTTCGATTATTATGACTATGCTTGAGCTTAATGATGCAAGGCGTATTATACTTTTGTAATCATAACTTATGTAAATCAATTGGATCCTCTCTTGTGCTTGTATTTTATGTAGCAAAATACAAGCACTGAGCCTTCCAATTATTTAACCTTAAAATATATGGAGCATAATGTGAAAAATAAGACACTTAGCATAATCGTATTAGCACTTGGCCTTACTTCCGCTGGTATCTCAGTGACTCAGGCGCAAAGTCACATGAAACATAATAATGGGGGCTCGATGCACGGAGGCATGACGCACGATGGAATGATGCACGGCGGGATGATGCACGGAGGCATGATGTACTCGCAATTAAACCTGACAGAAGCACAGCAGCAACAAATTGAATCCATTTTGACAAACGCAATGGAAGCAAAGTCAGGAGGACAAAGCATGATGACCAATATGCAAGCCCATATGGCAGAATCTCAATCGCTAATAAACAGTGCCACTTTTGACGAATCTAAAGCACGTGAAATGATAACCAAACATCAGGCGTCGATGGTTGACGTCAAATTAAATATGTTAAAAGCTCGTCATCAAGTATTTCAAGTATTAACTGAACCTCAGAAGGAACAATTTAATACTTTAATGTCACAACGTAGTGCGAAGATGCAGCAATATATGTCAGGTAAACCACAGTAGCAATATGATACGAGATTGGCTTAATAGGTAATACGGAATATAACTAAAAGGGAGATTAATAAAACAGAGAAACAAAAACGAAGATTGATCGATAAGAGATTAATTTGAAAAGTAGAACGTTAGAAACGCGAAAAGCACAACACTTTTGAAGGATACCCTACAAGCCTCACTCCGGCACTTGAGTTCTCTGCTGCGGTTGCTCCCTTCCGGGCCTGGCCGAGTTCACAGAGTATCAATGCGGAGGGACCCATAAGGCACCCATCAAACGTGTTGTGCTTGACAACGAGTGAATTATTAACTATTCACTGATTCTTTGCAACCGTTTATAGCAGTTTTATTCTCTACAAACGCCAATTGCACACTATCCGACCAAGTCGATCAAAACCGCGACAGCTAAATCGCTTTTTTACTTAGGAACTGACCGGTAAACATCGTTGCCGGTACCGGTTTACCATACAGATAACCCTGACCAAAATCACAACCTTCATCAGTAATAAACTTATTTTGCTCTAAAGTTTCAACACCTTCGGCGACAACTTGCAGTTTAAGCTTTTTCGCCATGGCAATAATCGCACGGGCTAACTCTTTATCTTGCTCGCGTTCCATCAGATTCATAATGAAGCTGCGATCAATTTTAAGAGTATCAAACGAATACTTCTGCAAATAACTTAACGACGAATAACCAGTACCAAAATCATCTAACGAGATGCGTACACCCATGCGTTGTAATCCGGCAATCGCTTTGGCTGCTTTTTGCTCGTCATGCAGCAATACCCCTTCCGTGATCTCAAGTTCTAATGCACTACCCGGCAGCTGATAATACGCCAATAGCTGGGCAATACGAGAAACCAAGTTATCATCGCGAAATTGTACTGGCGACATATTAACAGCGATACAGAAGTCGCTACCAAAGCTGTTACGCCATTGCGCAGCCTGCTCCATTGCAGTACGTAACACAAAGTTACCCAATGCCAAGATCTGACCATTTTGTTCGGCTAAGTGAATAAAGCGATCAGGCGCGACAGCTCCTAATATAGGATTGTTCCAACGGATTAATGCTTCAGCACCAAGTATCCGTTGGCTTTTAATGCAGATCATCGGCTGGTAATGCACCGACATTTCATTTTTATCCAGTGCTTCCGCTAAATGCGACTCTAAATAATGACGTTCACCAATCACCGCGCTCAGTTCATCAGTAAAGAAGTTGTAGTTTGTACCTTTGTTCTTACTCGCGGTCATCGCCGCTTCCGCTCTTTCCACCAGCGTAATGCCTTTATCGGTGGGTGAATCAGCTAACGCAATACCAAAGCAAACTTGTGCGGTGATAGTATAATCATCCACCACAAACGTTGAGTCAAAAGCGAGTGTTAACCGGGCGATTAAATCAATCACTTGTTCAACGACAATCTCATCGCGAACCACTATCGCAAACGAATCCCCCCAACAACGCGCCACCAAATATTCTGTGGTTAGCTGTTGATGAATACGCTGACTGACTTCCAATAACACTTTGTCGCCAATAGTATAACCATAACTATTATTAATCGATTTAAAATTACGAATGCCAATGTAGATAACGGCGAGCTCGTTATCATAATCCACATATTTCAGCATGCCATCGATTTGTTTAATTAATGAAAGCTGATTAGCAACGCCAGTAAGCGTATCGTATTCTTGTTGATAAATGAGCGTTGATTCTAATGCCGACCGGCTATCTTGCTCATGTAATAAGGCTTGGTTAGACAAGGTCAGCGACATCGACTTTTTCGCTAATAGCTGCTGTAACTTTCGATTAGCGTGCAGGAGTTCTGCTTTTTCGTAGAGAATAGCAAGGTCAGCAATTATCGACTGCTGAAAACGGCTAATAAGTAACTTACAATGCGGTGTAAACTCACGGGCTTGGGTATCTAATACACACAAGGTGCCAAAAGCTTGATCGTTGGGCCAAGTCAGTGGTAAACCGTAATATGCCATAATGTCAGCGCTAACATCATCGGCAACAGACCAAGTAACATCTAGCCTGGCATCTTCAATTAATAGTTCTGCGCGATTATAAATAACCTGAGCACTATAGCAATTAAGCTGCTTGGATCCCGACAATTGTGACGACATTGAACTCGTTATGTCGCTTGACGTATATATGCGCACATCATTATGTTGAACACGCATAATTAATGCTGCTGGTAGATTCATTATGCCAGCGATCAACGCTACAGTTTGTTGCCAACCACGGAACATAGGCTCCGGGATCTCAATCATCTGAGTATTAATATTTAGCATACTAGATCTCTGTTAGTTACATCGTGCTACATGGCATTGTAAATCATCATTACTTTACCGCTATTCACCTGATGAATAAGGAAGAATAGCTATACTACAAGAAAACAAAGCGAACACCAAGCCAGATTTATGGCAGACAATAATTATTATCCGTTAGCTCAACTATTCGAACAAAGTTGTGGTCCATAGTTGAACAAAAGCCCGATTTAGCTTGATACCGGTCACATTTAGAGTGTCTGGTAACGGATAATAATTTATCGGCCACATGAATTTAATTAGCTTGTTTTTTAAGAAGATATTCATTTCATTGACTGATAACTGTGCAACAGCGTCAATAACAGCAATAGGACGATGACCAAACTCTTTATCTGCGCATGGAAACACCAAGGCTTGATTAATTAACGGATGCGAAAGTAAAACCCGCTCTATTTGTTCTGGATGAATATTTTCACCACCAGAGATAAACATATTATCACTGCGACCTAAAATAAAGACTTCATCCGCTAACGCATCACCGTCTTTGACCTCACCCAGATCGCCAGTGACCAACCAACCATTATCGTCCGTCATACTGCGTAATTCGCCTCGATAGTAATAGCCTATGCTCAAACTCGCACCGCGCACCATAATGCTGTTACCGCAAATGGTTAACGAGCGATGCGCTAATACAGAACCCACACCCGCACTACTATCTGCACGTTTAGCGGTAACCGTTGACGCCATTTCTGTCATGCCATAACCAGACCAGCATTCAATGCCCAAAGACCGTGCTTTATCGGTTAATACCACGGGGATCACAGCACCGCCTAGCAAAACACGTTTCAGGCTAATGCGGTCTTTCTCGACATCCAGTTCGTTGAGAAAACGGCGCAGTTGAGTCGGTACTAAAGAGGCATGGGTCACTTGCGATAACTGTGTCACCAAACTATCCGCAGACGGTAATACCAACTGGCCACCAACGAATAACCACCGCCAAACAATCGCCAAACCAGAGACATGAAACAAAGGTAATGATAATAACCAGCTGTCTTGCGCGGTATAAGAGAAAGATTGCAATAACCCAGCGGCCGAATACAAGTGGTTTTGCGCATGGTGCGCCACGGCCTTGGCAGTGCCACTTGAACCAGAGGTAAAGACAATACTGGCTAATCGTTGTGCTTGCCATTGAGGTCCATAGCAACTATCACTGCCGCGATAATTATCCTGATTGGCGTTATCCGCATCAGCTAAGTAAGTAAACGCTAACGGCTTAGCATCGCCATATTCAAGCTGGTTTAGGTCATGTAATTCTGGTTCTGATACCCACATAAACTTGGCCGCTAGGCTATCGAGTTTATCATTTAACTGCGCAGTGCTCTGTTTCGGATCCAGTACCACACAACAAGCACCAAGACGTAAACAGGCTAAGTACAACCATAATACGGTTAAATTGTTAGTGCTCACTGCCGCAATGACATGGTGCTCTTGTATACCTTGCACACTTAGCTGCTGGGCATAATGAGCGACGCAAACATTAACCTGTTGCCAAGTGAATTGTTGATCAGCATAGACTAAGGCGATATTGTCAGGGTTTACACTCGCCCAGTGCTGCCAAGGCCAGGTGCTAAAATTAACGTCATCATTGCTGATGCTTTCATTATTATTCATACGTTGTCACAGCTAATTGAGATAATGGAATTAAGGGTAATGTGCAATTTGGCCAAGCGTCACGAATCTGCTGTTTAAATATCTGCACAGTATCTAAACCCGGCGTCGTATCGGGCGTCAGTGATTGCGCCAAGCGCGCAAGTTGTACTAACCCAAAGCTCGATTCAAGACTTGAACTGATCACCGCGATTAACCCCTGTTGTTGCGCCAGCTGAATTAACTTCGCGCAATAGCTCACGGTGCCCGTCAACATCGGTTTGATCACAATGGCCTTGACCTCAGAGCCAGACAATAACGTACGCGTTGAATCTGATGAGGCAATAAGCGCTAAAGCGCCCTGTTGAGGCGCGTGTATATCGGCATCGCGTAAGCTTTCATCCCAGGCAATGGCAATCCCTGTAGAGCGGGAAAATGCTAAACAGTCACCGGGGGTATGACAAGGCTCTTCAATAAAATCGATACGTTGACGATATTCAGTGGGGATCTGCTCAGCAAAGGCCAATGCGGCAGCTAATGACCAACGGCGGTTGGCGTCTAAGCGTAAGCGTAATTGCGGGTAATGGTGCAATAAGTGTCGAGCGACCTCACCATCTTTAATAGCGCCATCGTGACTCGCGCCTGCAACGCTCGCTTGCGCAGCAATTTTCAACTTACATAACGAGCTTGCTGCCAGTTGCGCATGTTTACTGGTTATAACGCTCAGATCAGCCGCCAATAATAACGCACTGTTAGCGTTATTATAGTTGTTGCTGCAATGTTCGGCTTGCGGTGCCCCCTCAGCTAATTGCAACAGCGCCATGCTAAAACCAAACGCCACAGAGGCGCAGCAATCATCAAGCGCCAACACATCCCGAGCTAACCAGCGTTTAATCACGCGCTCTAGCTGTGCCAGTGCTTGTGGGGCGGTCTCGCGACTAAATCCAGGTAAAGGCGTAATTTCACCACGCCCTACCCTATAGGCTTGAGAGTGCTGACAGGGTTCATGCAATTCGACAATCCAGCCTTCGCGAACACTGACAGACTGGCCACGTAATATCATGGCGCAGTCCAAAGGTAACTGATAATGGTACAGTTTAACCTTACGTTGCATTAACAATACCCAGCTTGTTGATTAAGGGTTACGCGGGAATTTATCGAAATTAGGACGGCGTTTTTCATTAAAGGCATTACGCCCTTCTTGCCCTTCTTCCGTCATATAAAACATCATAGTGGCGTTACCAGCTAATTCTTGCAAGCCAGCTTGACCATCACAATCGGCGTTTAATGCCGCTTTTAAACAACGTAACGACATCGGGCTGTGTTGTAGAACTTCTCGACACCAGCGTACTGTTTCACGTTCAAGATCGGCCAGTGGTACCACGGTATTCACTAATCCCATATCTTCGGCTTCTTTCGCATCATAGAAACGACACAAGAACCAAATTTCACGGGCTTTCTTCTGGCCAACAATACGCGCCATGTAAGATGCCCCCCAACCGCCGTCAAACGAGCCAACTTTAGGGCCGGTTTGTCCAAACTGAGCATTGTCTGCAGCAATGGTTAAATCACACATCATGTGCAGCACATGGCCACCACCAACCGCGTAACCCGCAACAGCGGCAATTACCGGTTTTGGACAGGTACGGATCTGACGTTGGAAATCCAATACGTTTAAGTGATGCATGCCTTCGTCGTCTTTATAACCGCCGTAATCACCACGAATACTTTGATCACCACCAGAACAGAATGCATGTTCACCGAGGCCAGTTAAAATGATCACACCGACGTTTGAGTCATAACGTGCATCGGCTAAAGCTTGCATCATTTCGTTGACGGTTTGTGGACGGAACGCATTACGTACTTGTGGTCGAGCTATGGTTATTTTTGCAATACCGTCTAATGATTTATGAAACTGAATATCTTGGTATTCGCCAGTACAATCTTGCCAGTCAACCTGTGCGTATAGTTCTTCTTCGGTAATACCAACTGTTCTGCTCATAATAATTCCTAATCTTTTTATATATGAATAGCTAATCTATAAAGCTAAATGTCTAAACTAAATGTCTAAAATAAATATCGAATCTAAAGGTCTAAAAACAGCGCTCTTAAGCGGCGCTCTGCTGTGAGGTTCTACTCACCAATTTATTACTGGCTAAGCTATCACTAACTAAACCCCTAACCAATTCGGTAAATACCAGCGGCTGGTCTGCATGCACATTATGTCCAGCATTAGCGACAACATGATGGTCCAGCTGACTGGCTTGGGTTAATTGTACAAATTTAGGGTCTAATTCTCCACATACCATGCACACCGGAAATTCGGCGTTTTGTAATTGTGGTAACAAATAACCTTGTTTCGACAGTGACGTCGCCGCCAGCATTTTACTAATCTGCAAACCACCGTTAAAACCATTTCGATTCGCTTGTATTTGACTGCGCGTTGCAATCAGCGCAGTTTTTTGGCGATCAGTCAGGGAAGCAAATACCCCTTGTTGATACCAATCCGGTAATACTTGAGCTAATGGCGCTTCGCTAAAGCGAGTCACCCACCCCAAGTCATGTAAGCCACGCTGTAATTGTTCGGCGCTGCTATTTAACCCCGGATTACCGCTTTCTAATAACAGGCCATCAATACTGTAAGGCCAGTTAATCGCGGGTTCGCTGGCAATATTCATGGCAATACGCGCCCCCAACGAATAACCCACCAAGACGATATGCTCAAGTTGATACTGTGCCAAGGTGGCGATGATGAGTTGTTGCACATGCTGAAAGTCATTCGCGGTCACTGCTTGGCTACCGCCATGGCCAGGTAAATCAATACAAATGCACTGATAATCCGACGATAAATGTGACACTATTTTTTGCCAATCTGCCGTCGACCCCAACAAACCATGTAAAAATACTAAGCTTGGTTTGCTGACAACATCAGGTGAAAGGCTATTTACAGATGCCACCGATTCTGAATATAGCGGTAATAGCGTTTGTGTCGTGATCATCATGCTAGATAAATTTCGCATCTTTTACCTCACTGAAAAATTGTTTCAGTTGCTTGGCAGCGGCTCCAGCGGGAGTGACTATCTCGACCAATAATGTACGGATGTTTCTGCTCACGTTAGTCATCGGGTGTAAGCTATGATGAATAACAGAAAGTGCATCCGCTAAACTCTGCGGTTGGACATAATCTAAATCAAACATCGCCGCGGCATGTTCAAAATTAAATCCGTGTGGCATACGATATAACTGTTCTTTTTGTTGTTCTGCGACGGGCAGCATATCGAAGATCGCGCCACCGTCATTATTCAATACCACAATCACACTTGGATGCGTAGGCTTGGAGAATAACGCCAGTGAATTCAGATCATACAGCAGGGATGTATCCCCTAGCAGGCAAAGCAGCGCTTGTTGCTGGCCTTGCTGCACACCTGCGGCCGTGGCTAATAAACCGTCAATACCCGAGGCTCCACGGTTACTAAATACCGGTACATTAGGTAATGCCGCAAACATATCTAACAGTCTGACAATTAAGCTATTACCAATGAATAAACTCGCAGGCTTGTTCAACAAAGTTTTTGAAAAGCACGCATCTAACGTGGCTGCGAAACTAATCTCAGTTAATTGATCAATATGATTAACTTCAATCAATTGACGCACGGTCGCACTAGCAACGGTTAATACCCTGGCCCATTCGTAGCCGTCAACGTCACGGTGTACCAGACCAAGTTCGGCGAAAATGCTGTCATTTGTCGCTAACGGGTGTTTTGACTGAGTATTTAATTGGCCATTTAATAGGCCATTCTCAAACTGTGTTAACCAATGCTGTATTGGGCTAACAAATTGTTTAGCGCGCTGATGGTAAGGGTCTAGCTGCCCAGCTTGCGCGGCAATCAACCAGTAATCCTGCCAATCATGCTCGGCGATGAACTGACCCAAGCGTTTTGATACTAATCTTGCGCCAAATTGCACCAAGATCTCGGCTTCTGCTAACTTATCCTGACATGCTTGGTTTTGTAACCAAACATCATAATGCGACCACGCACTGCTACCACCCGATTGCGGGTCAACTAATACCGGCCAACCTAAGGTCTCGGCCCATTGTTTGACGGCTTGCATATCAGCAGTATTAATCGCGCCGACCACCACCAAACCTTTACGATTGATAACGGGCATCTTGTTTACAGATAAATTGTCTGCCACTGTATTAACCAGCATATTGTCGAAACTCAGGGCATTAATAGCTGACGAATGAATCGATAAATAGGGCTGCTGCGCGGCTTGCCATCCAGAGATCCCAGCAAGATAGTCACTAAAATCAGCGTCGCCACCGTACAAGGGTTCAGGATAAGGACAATTGATGTGTACCGCACCGCCCGCTTGTTGCTGCAGCGCCAAACTTTGGTCGATACTACTCAGTAGCCACTGCGGCGTAATGCCCAGATCTGGACTTGGCAATAACAATTGCTGACCAACATGGCTGGAAAATAAACCCGCTTGTTGAATGGCTTGATTGGCACCACAATTGATTTGTTCTAGCGGTCGATCCGCGGTAAGTAATACTAGCTTTTCTTTGGTTAAACCACTTTCAACCACGGCTGGTAATAAATTAGCGACCGCCGTGCCTGACGTCACAATCACAGCGACGGGCGCTTGCAATGATTTTGCTAACCCCAGCGCATAAAAGCCCAGTCCACGTTCATCAAAATGGCTGTGCAATATTAAGTTATCATTGTTCTCAGCCGCTAATACCAGCGGTGTCGAGCGCGAACCAGGGGCAATGCAAACATGGTTAACACCGAGGCGCGTTAACTCTTCCAGTATCAGTTCGGCCCACAAACGGTTGAGTGGTGCTTGATGTTTGCTGCGTTGAAAGCCTTGTTCCATGATCATGCGCGTTGCTGCTCCGAGGCAAATTGGCTTAAACCGACCGCATCGTGGTTTACATTGCTGTGCCCCTCAGTATCAGGCTCAAGCAGTGTTAATAAAGTAGCAGTTTTACGCTCTAGCTCTTGCCATTCAGCCATAGGATCCGATCCCGGTACTATGCCTGCCCCCGCAAATAACTGCAGTTCGTTGCCAAGTACTCGTGCGCTGCGAATTGCAACGCAAAACTCACTGTGTTGCTGGCCGATATAACCTAATGCGCCGCTATACCAACCTCGTGAGAATGGTTCATTCTCGGCAATAAAATCTAAGGCTGGTTGACGTGGTAGTCCAGCAATTGCCGCTGTTGGTTGCAGGCTCATTAACAAGTCGGCGTCATCAATGCCAGCCATTAGTTGCGCTGTTATTTTGTGTTTTAAATGCTGCACTTTTCGCAGTTTGATTAATTCAGGGTATTTTTCAACGTGCAAAAAATGACAACGCGGTTTTAAGCGTATTAATAAGTCATCTGCAACTAAGCGATTTTCGTAACGATTTTTGTTGTCATTAAGTAGCCAACTTGCCAAGGCACGATCTTCCGTTGGATCCAAACTGCGTGCCGCTGTGCCAGCCAGCGCTTCGGTATGTAGCTTGTCGACATCTCGACTAAATAATCGCTCCGGCGTCGAGCCCACAAAGTAATCATCACAATTAATGGCGAAGATAAAATGAAAGCACTGCTGATTAACTTGACGACTTTGTTGTAAAAACTGAGTGGCTGACAAAGATCGATTTAGGGTCAAGACTGTTTTTCTCGCCAATACGACTTTAGCAAAATGCTGTTGGTCAATTGCCGTTAACGCTTTAGTGACAAGGTGAGACCATTGCTTGAACTCAGGATAATGACGGCGAGATTCAATGCTGTAAGATTGCGGTAATGGTGTCGGCGCTGGAGAAATTAAACTCGCAAGACTGGTCAATAGCTGCAGTTTGTCATAACCGGTGTTGGAAATAGCATGCTTGGCTATCGGTAAATTAACCGATAGTTGCCAATGATCTTGCTGACGAGTCAACTCTATTTGCGGTAAAAAATAGTAATGACTGTCGGTTAGGTCTTTAGTTAAATTTTGACCTGGCTCTTGACTGGAAAATGCTTGTCCACCCCACATACGTTGCGGTTGGCTAAACAGTGTTTTTGCAACACTGACATCATGGCAATAACAGCATTGTCCAAGTGCGACAACTTCTTCATCACCGTCTCGGGATTGCCAATAAAATTGCGGAAATAAAACTTGAGCTCCAAGCCACTCGATAAGCTCAGTTGAATTTAAGGGCTGTAAATCAACTGAAAGGCGAGTCTGCTCAGGTTGAGCATGGATAATTTGTTGGTATAATGTTGTGATCGCGGTCGTTAAATTTAACAAAGCGCCCCCTAGTAAACGACAACTCAGGGGGCAAATTTTAGCATACATCGAGCACAAACGGACACAGAGTTATACTTAATGAGTAGTTATTTTAATTATTTATAGCCTAGATCAATGAATTGTGCCGTTTAAAAGAAAATAAACTTCGTACCGACAGCCAATAATAACAAAGCAAAATAACGCTTTAGCACATGACTTGGTAATGAATGAGCCAGTTTTGCACCTTGTTTAGCAAATACAGTACTGGTAATGATAATGCCAAAAAACGCGGGTAAATAAATATAACCTAAACTGTATTCTGGTAAATCTGGATTATTCCAACCGGTAATAATATAACTACACACACCAGCAACGGCAATCGGTAAGCCACATGCCGATGAGGTGGCGACGGCATTGCGCATTTCGACACGGCACCAAGACAAATACGGCACAGTTAACGAGCCACCACCGATACCAAACAATGCCGAAATAGCACCAATAACACCACCAGCAATACTTAAACCAGCGCCTTGTGGCAGTTGATGTTCCGCCTTTGGTTTTAAGTCAAAACCCATTTGCGCAGCTACCGTTAATGCGTAAATACCAATAATAATTTGCAGGGTTTCACCCGGTAAGTAGTCCGCCACAATACTGCCGATTACAGCACCAAACACGATGCCCAGCGTTAGACGCTTCACCAATGTCCAGTCAATTGCACCTTTACTGTGGTGGGCTTTGATCGAGCTAATGGAGGTGAAAATAATCGTCGCGAGGGAAGTGCCAATGGCGAGTTGGGTCAGTACAGCTGAAGAAATACTTTGGAAGGTAAAAGAGAAAACTAACGCCGGCACGATAATTAAACCGCCACCGACACCAAATAGACCTGCGATTAATCCTGCCGCTGCACCTAAAATTAAATATAACACCACAACCATTGCTACTATCCCTACTTAGTATGACTATTGTTGTTACTCATACTGTTACAAGTACAACATGCACTTAAATTTGAATCTGCACTATAGCAAACTTGCAATCAAAAAGTGGCAACGATTATGGTTAAGCATGCGTTTCTGTATTAAGAAAGTGACAACACTCCGGTTGATAACAGATAAACCGCCCCAGCAGCACCCGCTAATAATGCCAGTGAATAAGCGTAATCTTGTTTGCTAAAAGATTGTTGTTTTTCAGCCAAGGCTTTTTTATAAACCAATACCCCAGGTAAATACAATAGCGCACATAGCAGCATGTATTCCACACCTGCAGCGTAGACTAACCAAGCACCATAAAATGATGATATTAAAGCAATAAGCAAGTCTTTATTACGATTTTCAGTGGCGCTATAACCGTCACCGCTTAACGCCACTTTTACGCCATAAGCACCGACTAAAAAGTACGGTAATAGCACAGCCGAGGTGGCAATATTAACCAAGGCTAAATACGAGCTTTCTTGTATTAAGGTTAAGATTAAAAATAGCTGTACCAAACAAGATGAGAACCACAGGGATGTTGTTGCCGCGCCTTTGCTGTTTTCTTTCGCAAATGCTTTCGGAAATAAGCCTTCTTTGGCAGCAATGAAAGGTACTTCTGCACTCACCACTGTCCAACTTAATAACGCACCGGATACCGAAACAATCAAACCAGCATTAATCAACATCGCGCCCCAAGGACCGACTATCACTTCTAAAATACGCGCCATTGATGGATTTTGTAATGCAGCCACTTCTGGTTGCGTCATCACGCCTAAGGTAAATAAGCTTACCGCGATATAGAGCAGCAATGCTGAGAACAACGCGATACCGGTTGCTTTGGCCACATCACGTTTGTCTTTAGCACGGTTCGATAAGATAACCGCCCCTTCAATACCAATAAATACCCACAATGTCACCATCATGGTCGCTTTAACTTGCTCTAATACCGAGCCAAGTTCTGGTGTTTTATCACCCCAGAAATCGAGGGTAAACTTGTCTATCTTGAATGCCATAACAACTAAACAAACGAAGGTTAAGATAGGAATTATCTTAGCAATGGTCGCAAATACATTAATCAAGGCCGCACGTGTCACACCACGTAATACCAAGGCATGCATAAACCAAATTAATAACGAACCGCCTAATACCGCAATCGGTGTATTACCCTGTCCCATTATTGGGTTTTCAGGGGTATCAACAAAGTAACCGATCGCACTAAAGAACACCACGGCATATGAAACGTTGGCTAATAAGTTACAGATCCAGTAACCCCAAGCAGACATAAAGCCAATGTAATTGCCAAAACCGGCTTGCGCATACGAAAAGATGCCGCCGTTCAAATTGGGGAAACGTACCACGAGATTACGTAATACCGTCACTAGAGCCAGCATACCGCTGCCCGTGATCAACCAACCAAGTGTAATAGCACCAGGCGCTGCAGAAACAGCGACATTTTGCGGCAGACTAAAGATTCCGGCACCGACCATAGTACTAAATACTAATGCCACTAACATGCCGAGTCCGAGTTTGTTTTCCATCAATAATTCCCAAATCAAGTCGATTGATGGCATAAAATGCCAATAAACACTCAATTTCCGTTCGTTAATATAAAATAATTTGGCGGATTGTATTATATTATTTTATTTATGCAAGAATATTCACTAAATTTGCATAAATCCTTATGAGCGACCAAGATTGACGATAAACTGACCAGAAGCAAGCATCACGCTATTAAACTTCTCTTTTTTCCTTACATCTTGGCCATCATTCAGTTAAAATATGGGGTTCGATTTCTTGCAAAATAATGATGATGACTGATTCCTCACAACAATATCTTTGTCGCAAAACCTACCTTATTGATAGCTTTTGGCCTGGTAAACTACTTGAGTTAAATAACGCAGGTAATATCAAGGTTGCGGGTACCAATGGCGCGGGTAAAACTACGTTACTCAAACTGCCAATGCTGTTTTGGGGGGCTCGACCTGGGCGTATTGTTGAACGTAATGCCAACAAGAAATCATTTGCAGCCTATTATTTGCCACGCAAAACCAGTTACATCGTGTTTGATTATCAACGTCCGAATGGCACTGATACACCACAGTTATGCCACGTATTAATTAAAAGTGATGGCGACAAACTGCTATACCGCTTTATTGATAGCCCGTTCGATATCAAGATGTACCTTGATGATAACGGCAATATCTTTGCCGATGACGAAATTAAGCGTAACTATAAATCCCAATATCGTTGCGAAGTCAGTAGTTTGTTAAGTGTAGATGATTATGCCAAAGTCATTCAGAATCATCGCGACCTTGGCGGCAAGAAATCACTGCGTACGCTGCAACAACGTTTTTCAATGAGCCAAACACCGATTAAGCACATCGAAAAAGTAGTGACCTCGGTATTTAACAAGATCTCTAATTTCGATGTGATCAAGCAAATGATCATCGAGATCTCGCAAGACGCAATTAGTTCAGAAATGCTCAGCAACAATGTGACTGACATGGTTAACATTGATAAGACTGATATTGATAGCTGGTTAGCCGATCTGCACTCTTCGCAAGCCATTTTGAATTTAGAAGATAAGATCTTATCGTCATTAACTGACATTGACTCACTGATTGAAATCAAAAAAGATTTACAACACTTGCACCACCTTGCCGCAATTTATCAGCACAAGTGTAGTGAAGATCAAGATACTGCCGATGCCCGTTTAAAAGACGTGGTCCTTGAGTTAGCAGAGCTAAAAGAAACGCACAGACAGCAAGTTTTAAGCATTGAAGATGCTTGCCACGATGAACAAAAAGCCCATCGTGAAATTAAGCACGATTTAGATAAGTTAGAACAAGAAAAAATTGATTTTGAAGATGATGAAGCCGCGACTTATCAACAACGCGGTTCTGAGCTGTCAGACTTTACCTTACGCTTAATCAATCTAAACAATGAAAAGACCCAGTTAAGTGAGAAATCAGCCGATCTGAGCCGCACGTTTACCGAACAACAGCAGCAACAAGAACTTGATTTTAACAAGCGTGAGCAACAGCTCAGCAATGAAATTAATTCTCAACGTCAGCAGCTGACCACCGCATTAAGCGAGAACAAGCTGCACTATGCGACACTGGAAAGTGAATTAAGAACACAAACCCAAGTGCAAGTTGATCTGTTAAATGACAAGAAAAACCCGCTTGAGCACACTAAGATCTCGCTTAATCTGCAGCTGACACAGCCACAAGCCGATCCTGCACTGACTGCGCAATCTCAGCAGCTACAACAAAACTTAAGCCAATGCCGCCGTAATATTAACGAACGTCAAGAAGCTTATAATCGCATTAGTCATGAATCACAAAGCTTGCGCCAAAAACAGCACCAAGCATTGCAAACTAATGATCGCTTAAAAATAGAATTGAACCATTTAGCTCAGCAGCATCGTGATGTACAAACATTATTAAGCCCTGAAAAAGGCTCTTTACATGCTTTCCTTACTGAGCATGTCGCAAATTGGCAAAGTAATATTGGCCGTGTGATCAACCCTGAGTTACTCAAACACCTGCATCTTGAACCTGAGCTATTAGCCAGCTTTGCTGATGCTGCTAAAAATGCCGATACTGAAACGGCATTAACCCAAGTACAAGATTTTTATGGCATTAAAATTAATCTTAATGCCCTTGAGAATGCCTCGTTCACCGACAGCGCCCTCGCTGAAAAAGAACAGCATATCACGGCACAAATTGGCGCTAAAAAAGCCGAGTTAGAGCAACTACAAAAAGCCCTCGAACAACTCAACAAAGACGTTGAAGAACTTGATAAGCAATTGATGTCGAGCAAACAGTTACTGTTTAAACAGAATCAGTTACTGACCAATCTGGTTAATGAAGAAGATGAACTAAGCGGTAAACTAGAGCAGCACAAGACGCTGGCGATTGCCCGTATTCAAACTGAGTTAGCGGAAACTGAATTACAGTTAGATCAAGCCCAACAAGCCTTAAGCCAAGCCAAGGTTGATTACCAAACTCGTCACAACGAATTAAACAATGAACGCTTAGGTGTACATTGCCAGTTAGAGACGGATTACAATCAGCGCATTGATAGTTATCAAACATCGCTGAACAATCTGCGTGATGAAGCGCAAATTGAAACGCAACGTATCGCTGAAGCATTGCAAGCCGCATTAAGCGACGCCGGTATTAATGCCAGTATCTTTAACGCCCTAGCAGCGAAAATCAAGCAAACTAGCCAAGCAGTTGAAAACGCGAAAGTATTCCAACAGAAAGCCGACAAATATAATAGCTGGTTAGAAACGTCATGGTCACAAGTTGAACCCGGTCGTGAACGTTTACGTCGTTTAGACGCCGCGATCCAACGTTTCCAACAGCAATTAAAAGATAAACAACACGACTATCAGCAATCAACAGACAAGCTAGAGCAAGAAAAAACGCAGCTTGATAAGCAGGTAACTGATTTAGTATTACAACTAAAAGGCTTAGATAACAGCCTAGTAAAACTAGCCGACTACCCTGCTGTGGCGAATGATGACTTACCTGAATACAGCGTTAACAACATCTCTAAATTGACCAATAGTCAAATGAGCCTGTTAGGCAAGCAGCAAAGCAATGTATTAAGCGCTGTGAGTAAAATTAGCAGTGAATTAAAACGTTACTCGAAAAGCACGCTGCAAATTGGCTGGTTAGAAAACCGCATCGAAAGCGATTCAGAGCTAGTTAATTACCGCTTAGAAGAAGCCATCAACAGTGGTGAGCAGTTAAGTTACGTACTGAAAAATGCCAAATTGTTGCAAACATCTACCACGCATGAAGTGGAGTTACGTGCTAACGATATTTTATCTATCTATACCCATTTAAGTAACTTTGATCGCAACATTACCCGTACCGGTCGAAAACTGTCGAGCCACATGAATGGTAAACAGTTCTTTACTGCGTTAGGCGATATTAAAATTGCCATTCGCACTAAGATGGACAAGTTAGGTTATTGGCAGCAGCTGGAAAATGTTAACGATGCATTTGAAGCCTATCAAGCCAATACTGAGCTAACTCACGATCGTAGTATTCCCCAAGACTTGATAGATAGCTTAGATGAGCTGTCAGCGGTATTGCCGAAAAACAACAGTATGCAACACAATGAGTTGTTCGATATCGAATTTACCATTGTTGAAAATGGTCGAACGACGCGTGCAACCACACCAAAAGAGCTAGAAGATGTGTCATCAACAGGCCTCTCTTACTTAGCATTGATCACCTTCTTTACTGGCCTAACGACTATGTTACGTCCGGACGAAAATACCGTGATCACTTGGCCTGTGGATGAATTAGGAGAGTTGCACTCTGAAAATATTCAGGCCATGCTCGACATGTTAAATCAACACGGTATTCAGATCATGACCGCATCACCGTCAACCGATAAGTCGGTATTGCAGTTGTTCGATCACCTATACGAAATTGATAGCCGCAATAAGCGTTTGATCCAGATGAATGTCGATGATGATCCATTAATGGCATTGCTCAACGGTGATGCCAAGCAAGCGCTAATAGCAGAGACAGCAGTTACGTCATTGGTAAACAGCGAAGCTGAATCTGTAAGTACAGGGTCTGTTAATACTGAGTCTGTAAATAAAGAACCAGCAACAACTATGCAAGAAGAGGTTTAGCCCATGTTTCAAACTACCGTTGAATTATTGTTACAGGGTCATACCATTTGTCAGGTCAGTCAGCCTGACGCCTATCGCTACCTGTCAGAACAAAGCTTGTTTGAAAAGGTAAATGATTACCTGCGTTTGATTAACCGTAAAGTAAAAGTGATTGAAGATGGCCTAGCATTCGTGGCTTGTTACTGCACCATTGAAGAAGAAAACCGTGCCGACATTCGCCAACAATTACGCCAAGTACGTGATATTTTCCGTCCATTGGTTAACTTCCTTGATCTGGCAATGACAGCGTTAGTACATGACTGCGCCATGCGTGCAGGCGATACCATCCGTTTATCGGAGTTATTACGGGGCATTGAAAACGAGCCGACATTAAAGCAACAGCTAGCGCTCTTAACCAATAAAGGTATTTTCAAAACTAGCCGTAATGAGATATCTGAACAGCTTAACTTTATCCTCAAAAAATTAGATGAAGCAGGTTACGTACAACGCTTAGATACTGGCAGTACCATCTATCAGATCACCGCTAAGATGAACTACATTCACGAGTTAATTGATTTTATTAATGACAGTGAATCGTTGAAATTAGAAAAACAAGATAACCATATCTTCGATGACTCACAGTCGGAGATGTTTTAATGTCACAGCAGCAAAGCGCTTCTGAAGTCGAAAAAATTGCCCAGATAATCCGTAGCTCGTTTGCTAAAACCAACAGCAATATGTTGGCGCAAGCGTATTTCGATGGCAGTGTGATTGATAATGGTGAGAATACCGCATTATTAGAAATGCTCACCAAAAATGGTCTGATCCGCCCAAGTGAAGAAGATGGCACTTACATGCTCGCCATCAACTTAAAGCGTATTTTAGACAAATTATTGCTGCGTCACGCCTCTTATCGTAAACGTACTGATATTGCTAAAGTCATGCAGCACATAGATGGTGACATTAAATCGTATAAACGCGCGCTATTAATCGGCCAGCATAATGAAGTATCCTTCTATTTAAGCCAAGTTGACGAAGAGCTTTACGGCATTGTTTACGAGTTAGAAGACAGTGTTAGTGGTCTGTTTGCCGCCATCACCAGTAAATTTGGTTTTGTCGATAGTTTAGAAAGTAAAATTCATGAGAATGAAAAAGCCATCGCTTATACCGAAGGCCTACTTAACGCTTTAGCCGATATTAATCTTAACGATGTTTATGCCTGGTTAGACTGGGACGATGTGCCAGCGGAATTAAGCCGTAAAGTGACCTTCTTTATTGATGGTTATCGTCGTATTAACCGCCAGTTAGAAGGTGCTGTTCACCGTATGCGTCAGCTATTAATGACGCTGCGTAAACAGAATGAACAAGTAGCTCGTCTCAAGGCCATGTCTAAGTATCTAAAAGACAATCCTATTTGGGAATTAGATGATTACGATGAGCGTGAGCACGTACCGAGCATTTTCAACCGCGTAGCGCCGTTGCAGCTATCCGCGAGTGTTGATATTAGTAATCAGGTACAGCAAGAAGAGCTCACTGACATTTACAACTCATTACGTAAAGAGAGTAAGTCAGATGCTGAAACCGTGGATTTACGCAGCAGTGGTCGTATTGATGACTTGCAACAAAAGGCCCGTGAACTCGAAGCCGATTATGTGTTGTCACAATGTGAAGCGTTATTCAAACAAGTATTAAGTAATAAAGGCGATCGCTTCTCTGCCCTGCACTATTGGCAGCAAGATGGTCAGCTTACCGACATTTTACCGAAACATTTATGGCTGAGTATCCTGTATAACGAATACCACAAATGTGCTCCAGCAGTACGCAGAGTCATGGCGATTGATTTTCCAGAAGCCATTACCACCGACTTACCCGGCTCGATATTAATTTCCGGTAATTTACGCGTGAGTGATATTCAGTTACAACGAGGTTAACGATGGATATCAACAAACCATTGTACAATGCATGCTGTAAACTAGTCAGGTACCCTAATAAAATTAGGGAAAAATCACCAACTACAGATTTGATCAATGAACTATTTGGTGTTGGTTATTATGAACTTCAAAAAAGAAAACGGAGTGGTGCGAGGCTAAAAAAACATTTTTGTCTTCGGCTTGGTGAGGATAAAAAATTACAACAGCTAATCAAAGAACAACGCTACGGTGATATATTTAAAGATGAATATGAAATTGGCGATAGAGTTCAGGAGGGTTTCCGTAAAAATAAAGAAAAAGCGATTGCAAATGCTTCTCAGGACATAGTACTAGTCAACAGTTCAACAGGTCTGCTAAAATTGAACCAAGAATTAATAACTCTGTTCCAAACTATCTCTTGTGCAGGTATGGAGATACGCCATAATGAAGTTAAAACTATTGAACACGATGTCCTCATAATTTGTGAAAATTTCACGCCTATGTATTACCTTTCAAAGCTCAAAAAAAATCCCATATTCAATAACGCTTTAGTGCTATATCGTGGTGAATTCCAGGAAGGAAAACGAGCAGATCAAGTTAACTTATTCATTGAGACTTGCAGGGCGTCATTACCTATTTATTATTATGGCGATATGGATCCCAAAGGTTTTAGCATAGCTAAAAGTTTCAATGTTGATGGCATTTTATTACCAAACATTGAAACCCTATCAGAACTTAATAAAGACCAGTTAAAGAACCTGTCAGGTGAAGATAAATATTTCCCACACCTCACTAAAGGACAGCACAGTGTGAGTACTGCAGTATATCCACAAGCATGGCATGAACATATTCACTTTATGAATAATGTGCAGTTAGGCTTACAGCAAGAACACTTACTTGGGGCGGATATTGATTGGCTTCTCTATAATTAAGCGAGCCCATATGCCAGTGCTGTGACTACCGGTATGATAACAATATAGCTATTGAATCCACGTTGCCATATTTTAGGGGCAATATTTAGCTCCATAAAAACCCCCGTGATCAGTTTTGCTTTCACTATTGTTAATAGCATAACGGCTGCAATCAAATAAGATTTATCGATGCCGAGCAGCGATAAAGCAAATGCCACAACACTCATGACTATCAACGCTAACCAAACATAACTCATTACAATTATCTGTTTTTTCACAGTGATATTATCTTCCATGCTTCACCTCGTTAGATCACATACATCAATGGGAATAATATAACCCAGACCAAATCAACCATATGCCAATAGCTAGCGGCAGACTCCACAGTATTTAAATTATTTGGTAAGAACTCTGGGTGGGATAAATTACAATAAACAAGCAGTAATATAAACATGCCCAATAGAACATGCATAAAATGAAAACCAGTAATAAAGAAATAGAACATAAAAAAGGTATTCGTCGATAAACGATATCCATCTGAAATCAGGATATTGTATTCCCACAGTTTAGTGGCGACATAAAGCATACTCAGTAACACGGCGGCTAGAATTGCCCATCGCACCTGATGATTTTGCTTTTGCTTGGCAAATATCACCGCTATCGCCACGAAATAGCTGCTTGATATTAATGCGATGGTATTAATCAACCCCGCAATAGGATGTAAAGCTTGCTGACTCTCTACAAATAAATCGGTTTTTAAATAATACATACTGCAATAACAAAAAAATAATATCGCAAATACAGTGACCTCAGCCAAGATAAAAAACCAAACGGCAAGGTCACCAGATAAACGTATCGATTCAGCCACATAGGGCTTACTAGCAGTAATATGAGTAGTCAATACCGTACTCCTCCTATGGGCAAGTCAATCGAGTAGCAGTGTAACGCTGAGTATTCAATAGCACCTTGATTATTATCAAGCAGCTAAAAAGCCAACTATATGGCATACTCATATGGCGTTGATATATAGACATCAAAGCGGCTAACAACGAGGGCTGTTACTTAGTCCGTATAATTAGCGTTTCTATAAATAATAAAGGTCTTAGCACTTAATGTTCGCACTTAAAAAAATTATTGGTACTTGGTTAATGCCGCTACCACTACTACTTACTCTTTTCGTCCTTGCGGCACTATTACTTAAGTTCACCCGCCATCAACGCAGTGGTCAAATTCTATTTTGTGGTAGTTTTATTACATTATTGCTATTAAGTCTTGATCCTGTTGCTAGCCGATTAGCAGCCACATTAGAGTATCAATACCCGAGTTACCAGAATCAAAGCGTCGATTATATCCACGTATTGGGTAACGGTCACACTACTGTAGATCGCTTACCAATCACCAGTCAGCTGACACTGACAGCGCTAGCAAGAACGACTGAAGGGGTACGAATTTATAAACTCAACCCAAATGCTAAGTTAATCTTTAGTGGTTATAGCGGTGGTGATATTAACAGTAATGCAAAAATGAACGCACGCTTAGCAATGGCATTAGGAGTACCTAAATCTGCCATTATAGTATTAGAAGAACCTCGCGACACTATCGAGGAAGCTATTGAAAATAAAAAGATTACTCAGGGTAAAACCTTGGTCATCGTCACTTCAGCAACACACATGCCACGGTCGATGAAAATCTTCCAACAACAAGGTCTATCCCCTATTACAGCACCCACTGCCCATGTCAGTAAAGCCACGATAGGCATACAACCTTTGCACTATTACTTCCCGCGTGCAAAGTACTTATCCATTAGTGAAAAAGCCATCCACGAGTGGTTAGGATTAGCCTGGCTGTCGTTAAAAAGTAACCTATAACAATCACATCCTGTAATTACGCGAGCAATTCAGCTGAAATTGACCGAGTAAACGTGGGGCAAGTCACAGTTACTGTATTTTATGTAGTTTTATTACCAAAAAATGTCTTATGACAACTTGCCCTAGCGCTATATGACTCTATAATCATCTCATGTTCTTAATTAAAGTCGCTTTCATAATGATGTCAGCAACTAAGTTAAAGAAAAATAGCTTTAAACCATATCGGAGATAGACATGAGACAAGCACTAGTAATGGGTAACTGGAAACTAAACGCAACTAAAGCATCTGTAGAAGCTTTAATTAACGGTTTAGTTGATGCGGCAAAAGACAATGCGACTGTTGAAGTTGCAGTATGCCCTCCTGCTGTTTTTATCCCACAAGTTGAAGCACTAACTGCTGACAATGCAATTAGCTACGGCGCACAAGATTGTGACGTTAACACAGCTGGCGCATTCACTGGTGAAAACTCAGCAGTAATGTTAAAAGAATTCGGTTGTAAATACACACTTGTTGGTCACAGCGAACGTCGTGTTATTCACGGTGAATCAAACGAAGTTGTTGCTGACAAATTTGCAGTTGCACAAGAAAACGGTCTAGTACCAGTACTTTGTATCGGTGAAACACTAGAGCAATTCGAAGCTGGCGACACTAAAGCTGTTGTTGAAGCACAACTTCAAGCTGTTGTTACTAAGTCTGGTATCACATCGCTAAACAATGCAGTTATTGCATACGAACCAGTTTGGGCAATCGGTACTGGTAAAACAGCAACACCTGAAATTGCACAAGACATCCACGCTCACATCCGTTCATGGGTAGCAGAGCAAGATGCAGCTGTAGCAAACAAAGTTCAAATCCTTTACGGCGGTTCTGTTAAAGGCGCTAACGCGGCTGAATTATTCGGTCAAGCTGACATTGATGGCGGCCTAGTTGGCGGCGCTTCACTAGACGCTGTAGAATTCTCTAAAGTTATTGCTGGTGCTTCTGCATAGTTGCTTATCAAAAGCTAATGTAGAGAGAATACCTGCTCTGCATTAGTGATAAAAGTGTAGTAACGCTGATTTTAATAATTGCGTGTTACTACACTCCTTTCTTATTTAACTTATATTTATCAAAATGAAACAGCGCCAAGGCATTATTTTGTTTCACCAATAAAAGTTTCATATGAAAGCGTGATTGATATCACTTTAGTAATAAATAAGTCATAAAGACACAGAAAATAATAACAGACATAGTTATAATAAATTAATAGAAAGTAGCAGCAATAAATAAACTATAATTGGTGTGCTAAATAAATTAACCAGCGTGCTATCACCTGCTACGACAGTACTTTTATTCAATAAAAAAGTACTCTAACCCAATAAAAAAGTATCATCGATTGATATATTTGAGGCTTCAATGATTAAAAAAATAGGTGTTTTAACAAGTGGTGGTGATGCACCAGGTATGAATGCAGCAATCCGTGCCGTTGTTCGTGAAGGATTACATCTTGGCTTAGAAGTTTATGGTATTTACGATGGTTATGCTGGTTTACACGCTGATCGTATCGAGAAACTAGATCGTAAATCTGTTTCTGATGTCATTAACCGTGGTGGTACTTTCTTAGGCTCTGCGCGTTTCCCTGAATTTAGAGAAGAAAGCGTTCGTGAAGAAGCAATCAAGAATCTTAGAAAACACGATATCGATGCACTTGTTGTTATCGGTGGTGACGGTTCTTACATGGGTGCAATGAAACTAACTGAAATGGGTTTCCCATGTATCGGTATTCCTGGCACGATTGATAATGATATCCCAGGCACGACTTATACAATTGGTTTTGATACTGCACTAAACATCGTCGTAGATGCGATTGACCGTTTACGTGATACATCAACATCTCACCAACGTATCTCTATTGTTGAAATCATGGGCCGTTACTGCGGTGATTTAACCATGGGCGCTGCGGTTGCCGGTGGTGCAGAGTTCGTTGTTATTCCTGAAAAAGGCTACGATGAAGCTGATTTATTAGCACAGATCCAAGCAGGTATCGATAAAGGTAAGAAACATGCCATTATTGCTATGTGTGAGCATGTAACAGACGTTAACCAACTAGCGAAAGATATCGAAGCAGCAACAACGCGTGAAACTCGCGCAACTGTGTTAGGTCATTTACAACGCGGCGGCACACCAACAGCGCGTGACCGTATCATGGCAAGTCGTATGGGGTCATATGCGGTTAAATTATTAATAGCAGGTGAAGGCGGCCGTTGTGTTGGTCTAATGAACTCAGAAATGGTTCACCACGACATCATCGATTGTATTAACAATATGAAACGTCCGTTCAATCAAGAACTATTTGATCTGTCTGATTCATTATTCTAAGCACTTATAGAATAACATCTGTTTAGATTAAAATGATTTGCATAAAAAAGCGAAACCAACTTACCTTGGTTTCGCTTTTTACTATCTATACGCAGCGATCTATAAAGCGCTATCTATAGGGCCAATAACAGCCCGCTATCATTGCCATATATTAGCTATATACAACTAGAGTATTAATAACTAACGACTACTGTATTAATTGTTCACGCAGTTTCGCCACTTTATCGCGGGTTTCACCGGCTTTTTCAAACTCCAAATCTTGCGCATATTTATACATCTGCTCTTCTAAGCGCACTATCTCTTTACTCAGCTCTGCAGGGGTAAATATCGCATACGTCGCTTTCTGCTCGGCAATATGCATCATTTGCTGCTCTGGCGTTCTACCAATGTTGAGGCCATCACCCACCTTCTTCTTCAGCCCTGTTGGGGTAATACCATGTTTGATATTATGCTCATGCTGCAGTGCTCGACGACGCTCCGTTTCGCTAATGGCTTTATCCATCGATTTGGTGATGCGATTGGCATATAAGATAGCTTTACCTTCCAAGTTACGTGCGGCGCGACCAATGGTTTGGATCAGTGAACGTTCAGAACGTAAGAAACCTTCTTTATCAGCATCAAGAATTGCCACTAAAGAAACCTCAGGCATATCTAAACCTTCACGCAGTAAGTTAATGCCAACTAGCACATCAAACTTACCTAACCGTAAGTCTCGGATGATCTCGACACGTTCAACGGTATCAATATCAGAATGCAGGTAACGTACTTTCACACCGTGATCAGCAAGGTATTCAGCTAAATCTTCAGACATACGTTTGGTTAATGTCGTTGCTAGTACCCTTTCGCCTTTCTCAACGCGAATATTAATCTCACTGAGGAGATCATCAACTTGGGTATCAACCGGGCGCACTTCAATGATTGGATCTAACAATCCAGTCGGACGTACAAGCTGCTGTACTATTTCGCCTTCACAGCGATCAAGCTCATACTGACTCGGCGTCGCAGAAACATATAAGGTCTGCGGTGAAATAGATTCAAACTCTTCAAACTTAAGCGGTCTGTTATCCAATGCCGACGGTAGACGGAAACCAAATTCAACCAAGGTTTCTTTACGCGAGCGGTCACCTTTATACATGGCGCCAATCTGTGGCACAGTAACGTGTGATTCATCAATAACCAACAAACCGTCATCTGGTAAATAGTCCAGCAAGGTCGGAGGCGCATCTCCAGGAGTGCGCCCAGAGAGGTAGCGAGAGTAGTTTTCAATACCCGAGCAATAACCCAGCTCTTGCATCATTTCGATATCAAACTGCACTCGCTGACTGACGCGCTGTTCTTCAATGAGCTTATTAGCTGATAATAATTGTTTTTTACGCTCTGACAATTCCACTTTGATATGTTCAATCGCTGCTAATATCTTTTCTCTTGGCGTAACGTAGTGCGTTTTCGGGTAGATAGTGGCACGCTCTACTGATCTTTCAACCGCACCAGTTAGCGGATCAAAGTAGCTGATACGCTCAATTTCGTCATCAAACATTTCAATGCGTACTGCGTGTTTGTCTGACTCTGCTGGGTAAACGTCTATTACTTCACCGCGTACACGGAATGTAGAACGTTTAAAGTCCATGTCATTACGGGTGTATTGCAATTCCGCTAAACGGCGGATGATACTGCGCTGGCTAATCACTTCACCCACAGAGACATGCAGCATCATTTTTAGATATGACTCAGGATCACCCAAACCATAAATAGCTGAAACAGAGGCAATCAGGATCACGTCACGACGTTCTAACAAGGCTTTAGTGGCTGATAGGCGCATTTGCTCGATATGAGCGTTTACCGCAGCATCTTTTTCAATAAAGGTATCTGTGCTCGGTACGTAGGCTTCTGGTTGATAATAGTCATAATAAGAAACAAAGTACTCTACCGCGTTATTAGGAAAGAATTCTTTCATCTCAGCATAAAGCTGCGCGGCAAGGGTTTTGTTGGGTGCCATTAGTAATGTCGGACGATTTAATTTCGCGATCATATTGGCGACAGTATAGGTTTTACCTGAGCCTGTGACACCGAGCAAGGTTTGGCTGGCGACACCGGCATTAAAACTATCAACCAGCTTTTCAATCGCTTGAGGCTGATCACCGCTAGGGGTATATTCAGAACATAAATCGAATAAAATCGTCATTATTTAAGATCACAACTTGGCTTATAAATTATATATTTCCATAATACCAATTTACACTTAGGGCGCCAGAACAATTATCACCTTCATTATGATTGTTTATTGGCTAAAACTAGAATAATCATTCTAAAACCATGAGTAAAAACCAAATGTCAAGCAGTTATCAACAATTGGAATGAAAAAATATTTTCAGTGGTTGTTTTTGATACAGAGATTAACCAGCGTTATTAAACAGGCTCTAAAAAAGCCACCAGAAACAAGTTAAACAACTGATTTACATCAAGTAAAACACTTAACAAGGTTGCCTTTATACAGTGAGTTAAAATCGCTTAAAATGTACAGATATAGTTTCTACATATTTAATCAACAGAGTTATCCACAGATTTAGTGGATAACTTAAATAAAAGTGCCATATTTCAAGGTTAACCCCAAAAGGGGACACTCCGTTCTATTTATGATTATGGAGTAGCTACAAATATTTATCTACATAGAAGAAAACATTTTTAATTTAGTATAAGAAAAGGCAATGATCTTTTAACGTAGGAAATACAGTCAATCTTTGATCCTTATATGTATAAATCAATTGTTTACTTAAAACACGCTATCAATATTTCTTGACCATCATCGCTCAGTTATTCGACAAACAAATCGCAAAAGACATTTTTGCCTGTTTTATCATTGACACTAGAATCATCTGACCTTAATATTCGCCCCGTCTTCGAAACAAAGACAAGTAATTCCCCTTTAGTTCAGTTGGTAGAACGGTGGACTGTTAATCCATATGTCGCTAGTTCGAGTCTAGCAAGGGGAGCCAATTTAAATAGTATATGGCACTTTATTTTATATAGATAATTGCGGTATATTAGCTTCACGAGAAGCACACAATTTATTCCCCTTTAGTTCAGTTGGTAGAACGGTGGACTGTTAATCCATATGTCGCTAGTTCAAGTCTAGCAAGGGGAGCCAATTTCTTTAATATAAAGAACCAAGAATAATAGTATATTGCGATGACCTATGAAGTGTTATTGCGGTGTATTAGCTTCACGAGAAGCACACAATTTGTTCCCCTTTAGTTCAGTTGGTAGAACGGTGGACTGTTAATCCATATGTCGCTAGTTCAAGTCTAGCAAGGGGAGCCACATTTTCTTTCTTTCATTAGAAAGTAACGGTTAGTGATTTACGCTAGGTAAATTATTGATCGGCTTCATCAGAAGCACACAATTTGTTCCCTTTTAGTTCAGTTGGTAGAACGGTGGACTGTTAATCCATATGTCGCTAGTTCAAGTCTAGCAAAGGGAGCCATATTCTCTTTCTTTTATTAGAAAGTAACAGTTAGTGATTTATTAGATAATGTAAATTATTAATTGGCTTCGTGAGAAGCACACAATTTGTTCCCCTTTAGTTCAGTTGGTAGAACGGTGGACTGTTAATCCATATGTCGCTAGTTCAAGTCTAGCAATGGG
>NZ_JASJHF010000068.1:0-15683 GCF_033791185.1 Moritella sp.
GGGTGCCACATCAACGGGCGCTAATTTATATCAGGAGATTAGTCATTGTGGGGAGTTAGGCTTTGATTTCGTTGGTTTTTTTGACGACAGAAATAAAGAACGTTTACACAATGACTTAACTGTTATAAGTGATATTTCGAAAGCTATTTCAGACGCTAAAAATGGTGAAATTGATATATTATTTATAGCATTACCTATCTCAGCTGAGAAACGAATTGCAGAGATTATCAATTTACTATCTGATACAACTGTTGATGTTTATATTGTACCAGCATTTATGTTATCAGATGTCATGCATGGGCGTGTTACCCATATTGGTAAAGTGGATGCGCTGAGTATTTTTGGCTCACCTTACTTAGGGGCTAAAATTTGGCTGAAACGATTTGAAGATATTGTTGTTAGCCTCGCTGCGATATTGCTACTTTCTCCTGTATATATTCTAATCGCGTTAACGTTAAAGTTGACATCGCCAGGTCCTATATTGTTTAAACAAAGTAGGTACGGACTACGTGGTGAAAAAATATCTGTATATAAATTTCGAAGCATGACGGTGATGGAGTCTGATGGAAAAGTAACGCAGGCTACAAGAGGTGATAAACGGGTCACTCCTTTTGGTGGCTTCCTACGTCGCAGTTCTCTTGACGAACTCCCGCAATTTTTTAACGTATTAATGGGGGATATGTCGGTTGTTGGTCCCCGTCCTCATGCGATATCGCATAACGAAGAGTATCGTAAACTCATTCAGTTTTATATGTTACGACACCATGTTAAACCCGGTATTACGGGTTGGGCGCAAGTGAGTGGTTGGCGAGGGGAGACTGACACATTAGATAAAATGCAAAAACGTGTTGAATTTGATCTTTATTATATTTTGCAATGGTCGATTTGGTTTGATTTTAAAATCCTGTTTTTAACCGTACTGACCTGTTTAAAAAATGATAATACTTATTAGTAATTTGGGATGTCAGTCATGATAAAAACCCGGTTAATAAGTCGATGGGGTAGTTTAGAATGAAACAATTAAAAATCGGCGTCTATTGGATTAGTTTAGCGTTAATAAGTGACGGTGTGCTCGCTTATACACAAGATGTCTATATTACTGATGGAGGGGTATTTGTAAAACCCTCTTTAGAAATGGGCATTGAAAACGATGATAATATTTACAATCAAGAAAGTGGTACTAGCAGTAGCCTCATTACGACAATCATACCGACCATCAATCTAAAAATTGATGAAGGTATTAATTACTACAGTCTTGATGCAAAAGCTGAAAAAGGTATGTACGAAGCGGGTAGTGTCGATAATTATACGGATGCTCTTTTAGGGTTAAACGCACATATAGAGCCGAATGATACTCATCGTTTTGATTTTAGCTTGAAAGGTGAATGGCTAACGGAAAAGAGAGGGACGGGTATAACGGAACAAAACTTCGAGCTGACAGAAGAACCAATTAGATATGGTAAGAATACACTCTCAGGCGCATACGAATATGGGGCCATGCAAACCAAGGGGCGGATTGCTGTTGAGGTGAAATATTATGAAAAAGAGTATAGTAATTTCGCTTCCATCACAGATAGAAGTAATTACGATTCACTATTATTAGGCTCTACATTTTATTATTCAACTCGAGCACATACTGATGCATTTATTGAGGTCAGCGCGGAAACGATTGGCTATGATTACAATCAACCCGGTGAATTTAAACGTGATTCTGATGTATACACAGGTTTCGTGGGAATGCAGTGGAAAGCATCGCCTATCGTCCACGGTTTTATTAAACTCGGTGTGCAAGCAAAAGAATTTGAAGATACTGGACGCGAAGATTTTACTGGTTTTAGCTGGAATATTGGTGGGGTATGGCGTCCACTTAGTTATTCCAAATTAACATTCTCAACGTCTCAAACAACTAAAGATCCCGATCTAGTTGGTGATTATATTCTTGACACTAAATACAAGCTCGATTGGAAGCATAATTGGATGTCATATTTCTATTCATCAGTAGGCGTTTATAAATATAAAGATGACTATAGTGGGACCTCTAGAGTCGACGATACTTTGGGTTTTAAACTTAAATTTGGTTATGATATTACCGAAAATGTTGCGGTATCTCTATTTGGTATATGGGATAGTAATACTTCAACAAATACACAATTTGAATATGATAAAAATGTTGTCGGTACTAGTTTTATATTGACACTTTAAAGGGTTATATGATGAAAAATATAATTATTGGTTTGCTATTAGTTTTAATTCAAATACCTGCAATTGCAAAAGGATCTTATATTCTGGGCCCTGGAGACAAAGTTGAAATAAAAGTGTTTGGACAAACAGATCTTACTGTTGAAACTCTACTTAGTAACAGTGGGCAAATAAACTATCCTTTTTTTGGTGAGATAAAAGTAACAGGTTTAACCGTTAAACAAGTTGAAAAATTGATTTATAAAGGTTTGAAAGGTGATTATCTTGTCAACCCAAACGTATATGTTCATGTCGTAGAATACCGCCCTTTTTACATTCATGGTGAAGTTAAACTGCCAGGGGGCTACCCTTACCAACCAGGGCTTACTGTTAATCAAGCCATCGCCTTGGCTGGGGGCTTAACGGAACGAGCTTCTAAAGAGAAAATATATTTATTTAAAGAAAAAAACAAAAAATCACAAATTAATGCAAGCTTAACCTACAAAGTTAATGCTGGTGATACTATTCTGATTAAACAAAGGTTTTTCTAATGGACAAACTTGAACAGAGTCTCAATCAAGCGTCTGGCAGTAATGAAATTGTGCTGCCATCTGCGCACTGGCATGTAATCCAGCGCTATAAATGGCGTATCCTTATTTTAGCTGTTTTCGTTTCAATTTGTGCAGGATTGTATTTAGCAAACAGATCGCTAATATATCGTGCATCTGCAACATTACTGATCGAAGCTGATCAAGCAAAAGCTGTCGCATTTGATTCAGTTCAAGGACTCGATTCAAATAGAAAAGAGTATTACCTTACTCAGTTCGAAATTTTAAAATCCAACTCGATTGCTGAAACAGTCTTCGAGCGTTTGAATCTTGCACAACAGCCGTCCTTCCAGAAACGTGAGGGATTAAAAGAATGGTTAGTTGGGTATCTACCTGAGATAGCCCCTTTATTTCAATACTTTGTTGATAATGAAAATATTGATGGTGAGTTTACAGAAAACATTGGAGCTGGCTATATTAACGGTTCACAACCCTCTGGTAGTGATGGGAATATTCAGACGTTAGAAAAAGAAAAAGAAAAAATAGCACGATTAAGACAATTTTCTAAGAGCCTGATTGTTACCCCCATCAGAAAAACCCAGCTTGTTAAACTGTCATTTGATAGTGAAGACCCAGCGCTTGCAGCAATGATCGCGAATGCTGTTGGTGAGGCGTATATCGCACAAGATCTAGAATTTAAATCATCCATCAATCAAAATGCGGCACATTGGTTAACGAAAAGACTTGAAGGTTTACGCAAAAGCCTCGATGAGTCAGAAACCCTGTTACAGAAATATCGTAAAGATCAAAATATTATTGATTTGCAAGATCGAAGTGGGAGAGGGTTAACGGGGTTAGTCAGTAATGAACTTGAACAAACTTCATATCAATTAGTTGAAGCAAAAAATGAAGTAAATCAATTGCGTAGTATTGTTCGAGCAGTCAATGATTATGGCATTAAGAACATTGAAAAATTGGAATCAATACCAGAAATAACGTCGCATCCAGTGATTCAAAATATCAAGAATCTTAAGGTCAAAGCAAAATTGAAAGTATCTGAATTATCACAAATTTATGGACGTAAACATCCAGATCTTATTGCCGCTAAATCTGAGTTATATACAGTAAACAAGCATCTTACAATACAGATATCTAAGCTTGTTACAGGTTTAGACAGAGAGCTCAAAACCAAGCAGAATAATGTTACTGCGTTAGAAAGGCAATACAGTAAAATACAGGTTCAATTTCAGGATGTTATTGGCAAAGATAATGAGTATCAGAAACTAGTTCGTGATGTCGAAAGTAATCGCAAACTTTATAATACTTTTCTAGAACGTTCTAAAGAAACGGCGTTAACCAGTGACTTCAATGCTGCTGTCGCACGCTTTACCGATAGAGCGCAAGCACCTAATAAATCGATAACTTTAAGTACCAAAATACTCGTCATTATTGCTTTTGTATTAACGATAATCTTACACATATCCTATTTGCTCATTAAAGAATATTTTACTGACAATTTTAATTCCGTTGGTGATATTGAGACTAAACTTGGATTACCTGTGTTAGGGGTATTACCTAAGGTTGCAAGAAAACGAAATAAAGATTTAGATCTACACTATTTCTTTAATGACGATGGTCGTCAATTTTCTGAATCAGTGCGAACGCTACGAACCAGTTTTTTATTAGCCCAAGGTCAGCGCGTCAACCAGGTGATTGGGGTTATTTCATCTCAACCCAATGAAGGTAAGTCAACGACTGCGACAAACATTGCATTCTCTTTATCACAGATTGAAAAAACAATCTTGATAGATGCCGATATGCGTAAACCAAGTTTGGCAAAGAACTTTAATATTTCCAAAGATAAACCTGGGCTTGCACAAGTGATAACCGGAGAGGCTAATTTATCTGACTGTATTACCATCGATAAGTTATCGGGTGTCCATGTGATGACGTGCGGTCCAACCCCAAAAAATGCCCAAGAGTTGTTGTCGTCGAAACGATTTAAACAATTACTGGAAAGTTTAAGGCAGTCTTATGAGCGCATCATTATTGATACACCACCGATCCAGGCTGTGAGTGATTCATTGATTATTTCTTTACATACTGACGCTATTATATATGTCATTAAAAGCGAAGCTACACGTGTGAGACTGGTTCAAAATGGCATCCGTCGCCTTGCTAAAGTCGATGCTAATTTGGTCGGTATTGTTATGAACCACGTTAATACTGATGGCGTTGCTGATTCTGACTATTACTATGGTTATTATAGCGATGATGAATATGCTGATAAACCAGTGAAATCATAAGTAACGGCACGAGTCGCGTTATCATATTTACAGCAGGTGCTTCTTATTAGGATTGTGATTAGCAATGAGTGTTTGCTGTTTATTCAATTTATGATTACATTATGAAAAGGAAGTTTGTTAATTAAGGAACAATATGTTTTCATTACGTATACTTAGCCGTTCGACATTGGTATTAACCTGCAGTGTGCTAATTATGGCTTGTTCAGGTTCTCGTCCTGACAATCTGGGTATCGTTAAATCGACGTTATCTGCTTGTCCTGAATCACCAAATTGTGTATCGAGTGATAGCTTAGACGACAGTCATTATACCCCTGCATTTAAATTAGAAGCGCCGAGCAATGTGGTTTGGCAGGAAGTGAAGTTATATCTGCAGGCACAACATAATATGGAGATTATCACTGAAACCTCTAACTACCTGTATCTGGAAAGTACGAGTACCTTCATGCGATTCGTTGATGATTTCGAGCTTCACCTGCGTCAACAAGATGGAATAATCGCGGTTAGGTCTGCGTCTAGGTTAGGTAAATCTGATTTTGGTGTAAATAAACAACGTGTTGATGATTTATATAAAGAGTTAAACGCTAAAGGCTTAGTAACTGAAGCTGCGAAACCGCTGAGTAAGAATTAATGGCCGTTGATATTTAAGAACGATAATGTCGATGGGTAATGCATTTGTTACATTACCCATTGTCAGTTTCATACAGCCATTAACCACTAAACGTGTTTAGAAATAATTAAGCAATTTACGATAGTAATCGTTCGTCTCCATTAAGGTATTGTGGTCGCCTTGTGCAATGATACGTCCTTTATCCATAACGATGATCTTATCCATGTTTTGCAGCATTAACGGTTTATGGGTTATCAAGATTAAGCTTTGTTTCGATTGTTCTAGCTTATTAAGCAGATTAGCAATGATGGTTTTTTCACTACGTCTATCCAGTCCTTTTGTTGGTTCATCTAACGTTAGTACTGCCGCATTACGTAATAGTGCCTGAGCCAAGCTTAAGCGTTGCTTTTGACCTCCTGATAAACCAGAGCCTGTTTCACCTAACCAAGTACTAAAACCGTGCTCAAGCCCGTCAATAAAGTCGAGCAAACCAACTGTCGAGCATACTTCTCGCATTTGCTCTTCTGTCACATTTTGATTTGCTAATCGAAGGTTGTCACCAATGGTGGCATGGAATAGGTGACTACTTTGGCTCATCAAGGTAATGTGTGCACGTAATGATTCTGTATTTAGCGAATTCAAATCGACTTTATTAATCGTAATACCAGCTGTTGGCCAAAAACCCATTAATAGATTAACCAATGTTGATTTACCGGCGCCACTCGCGCCAATAATCGCAACTTTCTCTCCGCAACCAATGGTTAAGTTTATATTACTTAATGCGTTACTTTCCCCATCTGGGTAGGTAAAGTTTACGTCGTCGAATTGAACTGGACCTGCTGACACCGTTTCTTCACCACCCATTTCAGGGATAGGTTTATCAATAATTTCAAACAGCCTTGCAGCACTGTCGTGTACTTTAGGCAGTATCTGACAAGCAAGCGGCATATTAATCACTGTTTCAAAACAAACTAAGATAAGCAATGCAGAACTTGCAACAAATTCAGGTTTTAAATCACCGGCCTGAACTAGCGGTACGAGGATGTAAAAACTAGCGAATACGGTAATATTAATGGTTAAAAAGGTTAGTGCTGTCGCAAGCGCATGTAAGCGGTGTAGTTGTAATTCAGCTTGATGGTAAGCTTTTGATAAACGGCTAATTGATAGCTGGTATTGTTGTGAAATTTGGTACACAAGTAATTCACGGATTGATGTCATACCGTCAACTAACTCAACTTTTAATTGACTTGATAATCTAGCTTGTTGCTGAGCACGTTTTTTACTCAGCACTAAGATGAAGAGTGGTAAAACAAAGCCTACAACAATTAGCGCTGCAACAATAACAAGCGCAAGCTCAATGGAGATTAAGCTCACGCCCCAGCCTACAATGGGAATACTACAAACGGCAAGCAAGAAAGGTAGCAATACTCTTAAATAAAAATTATCAAGCTCATCAATATCTTGCTGTAATCGAGCAAGAATATCCGCGGATTTGAAATTAACACGGTAGTAGGGTAGCAAGGGTTCTAATCGTGTGTAAAAATAGTAACGTAATGCTGCGAGAGTATTGAATGTTGCTCTGTGTGTTAACAAGCGTTCTGCGTAGCGACCGGCTGTACGGACGATAGCCAAAAATCGAATAATTGCAGCGGGGGTGAAGTAGTTTGCAGTGACACCTGCCAGTCCCGCCATTGCCATGATGGTAATAAACCAGCCTGAAACAGCCAATAATCCAATATTTGCCAATACAGTTATGATGGATAAAAATGTACCAAGTAACATCATAGGTAATTGCGGTTTAAGCAGTTTCAATAATCTAACTAAAGGGTTCATGCGTTAACCTCCTTATCAACATTAATGGTCTCGGCATAACTGCCATTAAGTCTGAGTAACTCAGCATGCGTACCTTGTTCGATAATACGGCCTTGTTCTAATACGATAATTTGTTTTGCATCGATAACTGTGTGTAGACGATGGGCAATCACAATAACCAAGTGAGCTTGGGCATATTCGGCTATCGCATCACTGACAATTTGTTCAGTGTCTTTGTCTAAATGGCTGCTTGGTTCATCAAGAATTAATACATCTGGCTGATGGTAAAAAGCACGAGCTAGTGCGAGTCGTTGTGATTGACCACCCGAAATGCCAACGCCGCCTTCACCAACGTGTGTTGTTAAGCCATCTTTTAGTTGAGCAACGAAATCAAATAGTCCCACCTTTGCTAATACTTGCTGAATTTTGGTTTCATCATATTCTTCTGTCAACGCGATATTGAATCCAAGACTGCCGAAAAATACGTGACCTTGTTGTGCTATCCAACCACAGTTGTTTAACCAAGCATCGCGTACTTCAGGGCTGTGCTTAATTCCGTTTATCGTCATTTCGCCGCTATCTGGCGTTACAAAGCCGAGTATAGTATCAATGAGGGTTGATTTACCTGCACCGCTTTCACCAATCAGTGCATATAAACCGTGATTATCGAGGGTTAAATTAATGTCATTCAGCGTGTTTTTTCGGCTAGGGTAGGTGAAGTTGATGTCGTTCAATTCAATGTTAAAGGGGGCTTTGAATTGGCTATCTTGTTGAACCGTTTTGATTGGAGTATTTAAGATTGCTAACATATCTTGTGCCGCGGTTACGCCTGCCATTTTGGCATGATACTGCGCGCCTAATTGTCGAAAAGGAAGGTAAAATTCAGGTGCGAGCAGCAATACCCAAAGTGCTAATAAATAATCGACACCGCCATAGTAAAGTCTAAAGCCAAGGATCACTGCAACCAGTGCAATCGCGATAGAGGCTAAAAATTCCAACATAAATGAAGATAGGAATGCGACTTTTAGAATGCCCATGGTTTGATTACCGTAGTCTTCACTAATTGTTTTTACGGCTTCCATTTCTTGACGCGATGCATTAAATATTTTTAATTGAGTCAAACCTTGAATAATATCAAGGAAATGGCTGCTCATTCTTAATAATTTAGTCCAGTGTTTTTGATTCAAATCGTGGGCTTTGTGACCAATGATGATCATAAACATCGGCACCATAGGCGCTGTCAGCATTAATACTAAACCTGAGCGCCAATCCATCGGAAATACCGCAAATAGCACTGCACTTGGGATCACAGAGCAATAAGCGACGATAGGTAAATAACCGGAGAAGTAATCTTCTAGTGAATCAACACCTTGATGGAGTAACTGCGCGATTTTAGCGCTACCAATAGTTTGTGTTTTAGCTGGGCCCATCGCAAATAAGTGTTGTAATAATTGTTGTCTAATTGACACTTTAATGAGCATGGCGGCATGGCGGCTATAGCGCTCACTTATATAACCGAATAATGTGCGGATAAGGACAATAGCAATTAAGCCAAGTAATAATGGTGTTATTTCTGCAAGTGCTTTGTTTGAGAATATGATTTCGTTGATGATACCGGCTAACAATGCCATTTGTACTATCATCAAAATACCATTGATTGATCCTAATGCAATTGCTTTACTTAATTTACCTTGGGCATTAGTACGTTGGCTTTTGAGCCAAGTTAAGCGTTCTTTCTGAGTGTAATCTGTATTTACTGATTCTGTCATTGGTAAGCCTGAAATTGAAGGAATATTGAAACATTATTGAAACAATAGTGAAAGAATAAAACCTGGAATTGGAGATTTCAAAACAGACGCCCATCCTTGGGCGCAAAGCGTAATCCTTACTTTCTATAACTTAAGCGATGCTAAGTTATTTTTCATTACTTTGATCATCTTGATCTTTTGCCACGTTATCCGTGTGCTGTTCCATTTCGTACCACATTACATTAATGATGCCGAGAGAAACTGCTAGCAAAACACCTAGGATCCAACTGAAATACCACATGGTTTACTCCTTAATATGCTGAGTGGGTGTTTTCTTCAATTTCAGAACGAGTCACCGTTCTCCACATTTTGCTATAACACCAAATCGTATAACAAAGAATAATAGGTAAGAATATCGCTACCACGATCAGCATTAAGTTAAGGGTGCCTTCACTCGATACCGCATCCCAAACTGTTAAGCTGTGATTCGGCGTGCTGCTTGATGGCATGATAAATGGGAACATAGAAACACCCATCGTTAGAATAACACCGGCAATTGATAACGCACTGGCCATAAATGCTAAACCACCAGGCTTAAAGCGAGCAAGTAGACCAGCTACAATTGCCATCACGAAACCTGTTGCAGGTAACAACCAAAGTATTGGCATACTGTTAAAGTTATTTAACCATGCCCCCGATACTACCGTAACGACTTTATTGGTTGGTTGAGCATAACCTTGAGTATCAATCGCACTTTGAATCACATAACCGTCAATCGTTGTGGCAATCATTACACCGGCAAGGGCAAAACTAACAACAAGCACAGCTGCAAATATTTGTGCTGCTTTTGCAGAACGTGCCGCAACATGCTCATCGGTGCGCATGCTTAACCAAGTGCCACCATGCATCAGTACCATTGAAACACTCACCACACCACTCAATAATGAGAATGGGTTAAATAGCGCGAAAAATGAACCAGTGGTCGAAACACGCATTAACTCGTCAAAGTTAAACGGAATGCCTTGTAACAAATTACCAAATGCAATACCAAACACTAGTGGTGGTACTATGCTGCCAACAAATAATGCTTTATCCCAGTTGTAACGCCATTTTGCTGAATCAATTTTACTGCGGTAATCAAAACCAAGTGGTCGCAAGAATAAGCAGAACAACGTTAGCATCATGGCAAAGTAGAAACCACTAAACGCAGTACCATAAACCATTGGCCAAGCAGCAAATAATGATGCGCCAGCAGTAATTAACCATACTTGGTTACCATCCCAGTGTGCTGCGATGGTATTAATAACTACACGACGCTCGGTATCATCTTTTGCCACGAAGGGTAGTAAGCTACCCACGCCCATGTCCATGCCATCGGTAACAGTAAAACCGATAAGCAATATACCGATGATCAACCACCAGATAAGTTTTAAGCTTTCATAATCAAACATAATCTAAGCCCTTAGTATTTGTCTTGACGTAATTGTGGAGATGTTTGCTGGTCTTCTTGCTCAAAATGGTAACGACCAGTATGTAGCGAGCTTGGACCGATCTTGGCAAATTTAATCATTAACCACATTTCAATAATGAACATAACGATATAAACAAGGATGAACGCAATCATCGTCATGGCAACTGAGCTTGCTTCATGGTTCGACGTTGCCATAAAGGTAGGCAAAATCTCACTAATAGCCCAAGGTTGACGACCTACTTCAGCAACAAACCAGCCAGTTTCAATTGCGATCCAAGGCAGCGGCAGTGCAAATAAGATTGCTTTAAGTAACCAGCGTTTATCTTGGATTTGACGACGAGCATTAAAGTAGAAGGCTAAAACAAACAGGCCTAACATGACGATGCCACAGCCAACCATGATGCGGAATGCCCAAAAAATAGGGGCTACAGGTGGGATCGAATCATCAACCGCCATCTGGATTTGTTCTTCCGTCGCATTAATAACATCATTGGTATAACGTTTTAATAATAAACCGTAACCCAAGTCGTCTTTAACCTCGTTGAAACTAGCGATGTTTTCAGGTGTTTCTTCACCATCGCGCAGTTTTTGTAGGTAATCGTAAGCAATCATACCTTCACGAATACGCACTTCATGTTCTTTTTTCAAATCACTGATACCAGTAACTTGACCATCTAAAGAACGCGTTGCAATAAGACCGAGTGCATAAGGAATTTTTACAGCGTAATCGGTTTCCATCGTTTCTTCATTTGGCAAACCAACTAAAGTAAACGCCGCTGGTGCTGGTTCAGTATGGAACTCGGCTTCAATTGCAGCAAGTTTAACACGCTGCACTTCACCAACTTCATAACCTGATTCATCACCCAGCAATAATACACAAAAGATAGCGGCAAGACCGAAACCTGAGGCTACAGAAAAAGAACGCTTAGCGAATGCAACATCACGACCTTTTAATAAATAATAACTACTGATACTCATTACAAACATAGCGCCTGCAACATAACCGGCAGCAACGGTATGAATGAATTTAACTTGTGCTACTGGGTTGAAAACCAGTTCAGAGAAGCTAACCATTTCCATACGCATGGTCGCGTAGTTAAATTCACTACCGATAGGGTTTTGCATCCAGCCATTTGCAACTAGGATCCACATTGCAGATAGATTAGTACCTAATGCCATGAGGAAGGTTGCGGTTAAATGTTGTCTTTTACTTAATCTATCCCAACCGAGCAAGAACATACCAACGAAAGTCGATTCGAGGAAGAATGCCATCAAACCTTCAATTGCGAGAGGAGCACCAAAGACATCGCCTACATAATGAGAGTAATAAGACCAGTTGGTACCGAACTCAAACTCCATTGTTAAACCAGTCGCGACACCAATCGCGAAGTTAATCGCAAACAGTTTACCCCAGAATTTGGTCATATCACGGTAGATAACACGCCCAGTCATCACGTATACCGCTTCCATGATAAACAGGATCCAAGTCATACCGATTGTGAGTGGTACAAAAAGGAAGTGGAATAGAGCTGTGATGGCGAATTGCCAACGGGATAACTCTACCAAGGTTTCATTAATCATTTTTAGAATACTCCTCTAGACTAATTTTAATCAGAATTTTTTTTATTGGGAAATAATTGATCTTTAACAGACAACATTTTGGATACGCCAGCGCCTAACTTCATTAATTTACTCAGTTGGTCTGGATTAAGACGTTGTAATTCGGCTGCCCACTCAGTAACCATCTCAAGTAGGTCATGGATTTCTTGCATTTTACTCTGTGCATATTCATCACTTGCATCTGTAGGTTCTTCGAGAAGAGATGCACGCAATAAAGAAAGTGTCGGGTCTATTTCTCGTTTACGGCGTTCTTTGAATACAGTATTCGCCATATCCCAAATACTACCTATTGCACTGTAGTATTCTTTACGATCACCTGGAATGTGGCTTACTTGGATCAACTGCCATGATTGCAGTTCTTTAATGCCCATACTGACATTGCCACGCGAGATATTTAAACCACTAGCAAGATCATTTGCACAGATTGGCTCTTCTGTTATTACAAGAAGGGCGTACATCTGCCCAACGGTACGATTAAAGCCCCAGCGACTGCCCATTTCACCAAAGTGATAAACAAACGACTGGTTTTGTGTCGAGATATTCACATTCCACCTAACGAACTTTCAGAAATTTCTGAAAGTTTAAATCACTAACTGTATTTGATCAAGGTCAAATATGGTTGAAATTAAATTAGGAGTGTAAAGATTCATTGATATATATCAAAACGCTATAAAACTGTTTGATTTGTCAAATACTTGTTATAAAAACCGTTTGATGACACTCTGTAGCGGTGTCATGTGACGATTGTGATTGAGGTTAACTTAATTAGATAATAAAACACTTTAAATTAATTTAATTTACATAAGATTAATATTTATATTTTTGGTTAAAAACCAAACATAATTTATGTGTATCAATCGTCTGTTTAAAATTATGTAGAAGGGAGCAATGATGACAGTTGAGAAAGAAACAGTCGCATCAAATATTGATGAATATAAAAACAGTGGCAATTTGCTAAGTAAAGATAGCTCACAAAATGAATTTTTTAGTCGCTGCGCGAATAAAGTACTTAATGTCGCTGGATGGTATTGCGAACCAATTCCACATAAATACAAAAAAGCGGTAATTGCATATGCGCCACACACATCGAATTGGGATTTTCCGTTATTAATTGGCGCTCGATTTGCCAATAAGGTCAATGTGCAGTGGGCGGCTAAATCTGAAATGTTTCGTTGGCCTTTTAAAAATGCCTTGAAATTTTTAGGTGGCGTACCAATTGAACGTGCTAAGTCTACTAATATGGTGCAGACGATCGTTAATATTTTTAATGATCAAGAGCGCTTTCTCTATGCCATGTCACCAGAGGGGACGCGAAAGTATCAAGATTTTTGGCGCTCTGGTTTTTATTATATTGCGTTAGAAGCGAATGTGCCGATCATTTTATATCGTTTAGATTATAAGAATAAGCGAGTAACGATCGGTGATGTTATACAGGTAACAGGTGATATTGAAAAAGATTTAGCGGCAATCGATATGGTGTTTAAAGATGTAGAACCGAAGTTTAAAGAAAAATACTGCTTGGCTAAGTTTAAGAATTCGGTGAAATAAGTCAATTTGGTTGGCTTTTTACGGGGATAGTAAAAACACTGTTTAAATATACAGTTAAAACGCAGGAGTGAAGCAAGGCTGCGTTTTAACTTTTTTTACATTTAATTTTCAATTACTTATGGCGATTCTCTAAGCATTGAACCACTTCTGTAAGTGGCACATCTTCTTTTTGCAGTAATACCAGCAGATGATACAGCAAATCTGAGCTTTCATTGACCAACTCGTCACGATCTTTCGCTACCGCAGCTAATGCTACTTCAACGCCTTCTTCACCGACTTTTTGAGCGCAACGTTTTGTGCCACGAGCAAATAAACTAGCAGTATAGCTTTCTTCTGGGTCGGCAGTTTTGCGCTCTTCTAATACTTTATCGAGCTGTGCGATAAAAGTAAGTGCTGGTTTGTTCTCTGTGACGAAGCAACTTTGTGTACCAAGGTGGCAAGTGGGACCACAGGGTTTTGCGGTGATAAGTAATGCATCATTGTCACAGTCTTTGCTGATCTCTTGAACCAGTAAATAGTTCTCAGAAGATTCACCTTTAGTCCATAACCGCTGCTTAGTACGACTGAAAAAAGTAACTTTACCGATCTCTAGTGTTGTCGTTAATGCTTCTTCATTCATATAACCTAGCATCAATACTTCACCTGATACTGAGTCTTGAATAATCGCTGGCATTAAACCATCTACTTTTTCCCAATCAAGTTGGTTAATTTGTTCGTTTGTTATCATGCTCTGATCTCCACATCTTGATCTCGTAGATATTGTTTTAATTCACCAATATTGATGACTTGTTTGTGAAATACACTTGCGGCTAATGCACCATCAACGTCTGCATCTTTGAATACAGTATTGAAGTGAACCATTTCGCCCGCACCGCCAGATGCGATTAAAGGTACTTTGCAGATTTTACGTGCTTTTGATAATTGTACTGTGTCATATCCGCCACGAACGCCATCTTGGTTCATTACGTTTAACACAATTTCACCCGCGCCACGTTTCTGAACTTCTTTAATCCATTCAAACGTGGTCCACTTGGTTACCTGGGTACGCGTTTCATCACCAGTGAATTGATAAACTTTGTATTCCTGGGTATCTTCATCAAAATAGCTGTCGATACCAATAACAATACACTGCACGCCAAACTTTTCTGCAAGGCGATTGATTAAGCTGGGATCTGCAAGTGCAGGGGAGTTAATGGATACTTTATCTGCGCCAAACTCTAATATTCGCGCTGCATCTTCTTCACTTTTAATGCCACCCGCGACACAAAAAGGAATATCAATGACTTCGGCCACACGACTCACCCAGCTTTTATCAACAACACGCTCATCGGCACTGGCGGTAATATCATAAAAGACTAATTCGTCTGCGCCTTCTTCTGCGTAACGCTTCGCTAATGGTACGATGTCACCAATCAATTCATGATTGCGGAATTTAACCCCTTTAACGACCTTACCATCTTTCACATCTAAACAAGGTATTATGCGTTTTGCTAACATATTACATCTCCAGGAAGTTCTTGATTAATTGCGCACCCGCTTTACTTGAACGCTCTGGGTGGAATTGTACGCCGTAGAAATTGTCTCTATTCACAGCTGCGGTAAATGGCGCGCCGTGGGTACATGTCGCAATGGTGTCATCACCAACTGCGAGCGCATAACTGTGTACAAAATAGAAATAACTGCCAGTTGGAATATCCTTGAACAACGGATGATCTTGTTGTGGTTGAATTTGATTCCAGCCCATGTGAGGTAAACGAACACCTTCACTTGGCATCGGATCAATACTACCTGCAATTAGACCGAGTGTTGCTACTTGGCCTTATGCTGAGAATTCGGCTAGTAGCT
>NZ_JASJHF010000069.1:0-17410 GCF_033791185.1 Moritella sp.
ATTACTTTGACTGACTAATTTAGCGTAATCGGTTTGCCAAACCCAGCTTGATAAAATGATCATACTGACTAGATACAACCCAATTAAAAATTTTCGTGTAGTTAACATTATTCTTTAAGCTATTTACTCGGCTATGTCCTAAACTATTTCCCAAGCACTATCGTTGAGATTAGAATGTTGGTGATTGGATTATTAAAGAAAGGATTTACTTCATTATGTTAGATTCGAAGGATAAATTGATCTTAGATCTCTTGCAGCGCGATGCATCTTTGTCTATTGCTGATCTTGCTGATAAAGTTAGCTTGACGGTCTCGCCTTGTTGGAAACGGTTAAAACGGTTAGAAGATAACGGTTATATTTTACGCCGTGTGGCGTTATTGAATGAACAAAAGTTGGGATTATCTCTTACTGCATTCGTTAATATTAAAACCCAAAATCACAGTGATAGTTGGTTTAAAAAGTTTGTCGTAAGTGTTGATGCCTTTGCGGAAGTGATCGAGTTTTACCGTATGGCGGGAGAGTACGATTATATGATGAAGGTAATAGTGAAAGACATGGCGGCATTTGATGTTTTTTATAAGCGATTAGTAAATTGCGTCGACGGTCTTACTGATGTCACTTCTTCCTTTGCCATGGAAGGGTTAAAAAATACCACGCAATTACCAATCTCTTAATATCGACAAGTTACTCTTGGAGTCTGAGTAGGTCCTCTGCTATCTTTTTTGCACTATGGGGCGGTGCAAATGCCGCTACATACTGCCCTTGGGGGTTAACCAAGTACACACGTGAAGAGTGGTTAATGAGATAACTCATTCGTTGATCTTCAGGTAAAGGACTGGTGTAGGGTACGGATACATATTTACCGTTAGTTGCTATAAATGTTTTCTGATAGATAACCCCAAAACTGGCGACTAATTTATCTATCTCTGCGGTCGATCCAGTTATACCGATGAAGTCATCATTATAAAAATGCGCGTAGCTGGTTAGCATCTCATTATTATCACGTTGCGGATCAACTGAAATAAATACCACTTGTGGCATTGTTTTACCTGTATCTGCGATGATGTTTGCTACATTATTGAGATTGTAGAGTTCAGTCGGGCAGATATCAGGACAACTTGCATAACCAAAGAACACCAATGACCATTTATCTTTAAATAATGCGTTGGTGTATTCTTGATTATCTCCAAGTGAAAATGGGGGTAATGTGATAGGCTTCGGTTGCACGTAAGCGGTGGTCAACTCAGGTAGACTTGGCTGTTGCATGTTACTGGCAATCATAATGCCAATAGCACTAAGAGCAAGCATGCCCGCCACGATAATAACCTTAGATTTTTTCATCAAATAGATCCTTTATTGAAACTAGTCATGTTTCATATTTGAGTGGTCCATCTTACTGTGATCCATTTTAGTTTTGCTGTTATCACGTTTCACAGGCATTTTTGTTGTTATCTTTTCACCACTTAATAATGTGAATGATATGGTTACTTGCTCACCAGGTGCGGCTATCTTGTTTGGTTCTAATAGCATCACATGGTAACTACCAGGCTTAAATTGAAACACAGTATTGGCAGGGATGGTTATCTGCTGTTGTTTTTCCATTACCATCACGCCATCTTTTTTACTCGATAAATGTAGTTCACTATGACCAAAACCTTGCGCTTCAACATCGGTAAAGACAATTGGCTTGTCGCTGTGGTTCATCAGCGTGAAAAAAGCCGCTTGTACTTTTGCTGATGGTGGTGCTGCTCGTACCCATGAATCCATTATCATCATGTTAGTTTTTTCCGCAGCAAAGGTTGGTGCTGTAGAAAAAATAGCTGTCGCGATCAGTGTTGTAATTATTGATTTTTGCATTTTTTCATCCTGAATTAATGAGTGGTTGTGGTAAATTGAAACGGTACTAAATAAGACTGCCCTGCAACTGTGATAGTTACATCCGCTTGCCATAACATCTCACCGAATGTACAGATCGCCAGTGCGGTCTCTGCGTGGTATTTATTCGTCGCGATGGCATTCAACGCCGTAGGGAAACCGGGCATATTCATATCAACCCCGTTTATGCTAATGCTAGCATTATCAATATCATCTCCATTCAGATTGATGGATAATGGGGTCATGGGTTTTGCATTGAATGGCGTTATCGAGAGTGAAATTGTTTGTTCTGCTGTTAATTGAACCTGACATTCTTGTTGGTTCACACGGCAATCTTGCTGCACGGGTAGCTGAATACGGTTGAGCTCCTGCGGAGCTTGATAGAAAAAATTGAAATAACTGACGGCGGCGATAGAGACAATACTCACACCAGCTGTTAACCATTTAGACATGGATAAAGACTCTTATACTTGGCATTGGATCATGAAAAGAATGTTCGTTCTATAATAAAACGATTAATAACATGATATTACTTTAATTTTAGCGGCAGATAAACGGGCAATGTAATAAAACTATAGCTAGCGCTTATTTCGTAGGGGGATATTGGCGAGTGACTTAAAACCAGGTGATGCCGTTGATATAAAAATTGTCGGCATCAATCTGCATGAGGCTAGTTAGGGTTATTCTTGATTATTCTGTAGTGTGTTTGCACCAGCCCAGACGGGTAACATTGTGACGATAAGACCGTGACGTCAAGCGCTGGTTGCGGCGCATTAAACAAGCGAATGCCATTGCCGAGCAAGATTGGAATTGTGGATATAATTAATTCATCAACAAGATCTAGCCGTAACAAGGAATCAGCCAAATTAGCGCCTCCGAGTAACCAAATATTCCCTTCATCTATGGCTTTTAATTGCTTGATCGTAGCGGCTGGATCGGTAATAAAAGTGACGTTATTATTGGGGATAATATCCGGTGAGTGCGAGGCTACAAAGCATTGTTTGTTTGCATAAGGCCAATCGCCAAAGTCTTTAATTACTTGAAACGAGGTATTACCCATCATGACAGCGCTAACGCCTTCTAAGAAAGTTTGATAACCGTAATCTTCACCTTTTACATCTACATGTGAGAGCCATGATATGTCATGGTCTGCTTTTGCTATATAACCGTCTAAACTTGTCGCTATATATAAAATAACGTTCGACATAATCATCGCTCCCAGTTGAATGCAACTTAATTCATTAATATATCTAGTTCTGTTTGAGAAGGGGCAAACCAGTATGAGCCTGTTACTGCATCTGAATAATCAATCAATCGGTCCGTGACGCCGTCTGGAATTCCGTACATACGCTGTAATTGAGTCGTAAAGCGTAATTGTTCACATGCGAATGCTAAAAAGTATAGTCCGTGTTCGGATGCGTTACCATATGGTGAACTGCGGCGATATATTTTCATGCCCGATACATCGGTGCGACTGACGTGAGAATTTGCTGGCATCGCATCACCTGATAACTCGACATCGTCTTCTTTAGTTCGACCTACTACAGCTTCCTGCTCTGGTACTGGCATGGCGTTGAAGCTACTTAAGTCATGTACCCATTTTTGTGATAATACAAAACTACCGCCTGCGCCCGGCTGTCCTGCTGGGATCAGCGATGCCAATTGGCGGGCATCCTCTTTTGGATTGGCAGTGCCGTCAACAAAACCAATTAAGTCACGATTTTTATGGTATTGGAAACCAGAAATATCTAACTGGGTATCGGCAATTTTAGTCAGTGCCGATTGGATATGAAATGCTTGCTCTAAGGTATGGCTAGCATTATCACTGTGGATCCAAAACATCACATCGCCTTGCGTTGCCAGTGCTTTTTTACCGTGTGGACTAGCTATCTCACTAAAGTTTTCAAATGCGTTAAGTTGTAAATCAGGTAATAGCGTATTGGTGGCGCTACGACCAAAAGCGACAACTATGTTAATGTCATCCGCTTGTTTTTGTAATGCGCTCTGCAGTGCAGCTTGGATATTAGCTAAGTAAACATCGTCTTTAAACTTGTACTCTAAATGATGGTAACTTTGGCTTTGTTCGTTAAAAATAGCAATTTGTGGTTGGAACATGCCAACTCCTTTCAATGCCTAACCAACCTAATCACTTAGATTGGCTAGATAATATATTAATTAAATAGCGTGGGTAGCTTGAGATAACCACTGTAAATCAGAACCTGTTAACAATGGTGATAATGCGTCACGTACTTGGGCGTGATAAGCATTGATCCAGTTTACTTCGTCTTGAGAGAGTAGTTGTTGATCTATTAGATGCAAATCAAAAGGAACCAAGGTTAAGGTTTCAAATTCGTAGAATGTCTTACCGTCATGGCCGGTATCTTTCGCCACAACATAAATCAGATTCTCACAGCGAATGCCGTATTCATCTTGTTTGTAATAGCCTGGTTCATTAGATACCACCATACCCGGTAATAACGCTACGCCATTTGAGTTTTTGCCGATGCGATGTGGACCTTCGTGAACGTTAAGGAAACAACCTACGCCATGGCCTGTGCCGTGGTCGTAATCATAACCTTGCTGCCATAAGAACTGACGCGCTAATGAATCAAGTTGACCACCACTGGTTCCTGCTGGGAACTTCATCCGTGCTAAGGCGATATGGCCTTTTAATACTAAGGTGAACATCTTTTTGTGTTCAGCGCTCGGCGTGCCAATGGCGACTGTTCGAGTGATATCGGTTGTACCATCAAGATATTGTGCACCTGAGTCAACGAGGTAGATACTATCCATTGGCAATTGTGCTGGTATACCGTTGTTATGATTGTAGTGACACATAGCGGCATTTGCCCCCGCGGCTGAAATAGTATCAAAACTTAATTCTACATAAAGATCGTTCGATGCGCGGAAAGCCGTTAGTTTGTCAGCAAGGAAGCCTTCATCATGCAGATTACCTGCTGCAACTTCTTGCTCTAACCAGTTAAGGAAACGTACTTCTGAAGCGCCATCGCGAACATGTGACGCGCGCATACCTGACAGCTCAACCGTATTTTTACAGGCTTTTGGTAATGCCACTGGATCATTACCTGCAATAAGCGTCGCTCCGGCTTGCTGTGCTGTTAACTGACTAAAGGCATTTGATGCTTCTGGATCGGCTAATACATGTAACTGTTGTTCACCAAGCGCTTGGTAAGTCGCAGTCGCTTGAGTCTCATCGACAATTTTAACTCCTGCGCCTACGTGCTGGTGGAAACCCGCAGGGATCTTGGCTAGATTAGTGAAGAATGTCATTGAACCATCGCTACGTAATACCGCACAGCCTAAGATAACGCAGAAGCAATGAATGTCTTTACCACGAATATTCAATAACCACGCGATAGAATCTAAGGCACTAATAATAACGGCATCAGCCCCTTGCTTGGCGATATCTGCACCGATTTGTTGGCGTTTTTCTAGGCTTGATTGACCTGTGTATTTTTCATCAAGTAATAAACCGAGGTTTTCAGTCGGGGTTGGTCTATCTGCCCAGCTTAAATCAACCGGGTTTTGGTCAATCGCAACTAAATTAATCTGTTTTGCTGCTAAGGTTTTTTTACTGGCATTATGCCAATTTAAGTTATGTACTTTAGCGTCATAACCAACATTAGCATTTGCAGGTAATTGTTCACTTAACCAAGCAACATGTGGTGTTTCGATAAGATGATAAAATTCAAAGTAATCGCCGCTTACTTGTTGTTTTACCTGGATGGTATAACGACCATCGGTAAATATAGCTGCGCGATCTTTTAAAATAATAACGGTACCAGCAGATCCGGTAAAGTTACTGCACCATAATAGACGTTCATTATGTGCTGGCACATATTCGCCAAGGTACTCGTCTGCTCGAGGTATGATGAATGCGTCTAAGTTCGCTGCATCCATATGCGCACGTATTGCTGCTAATTTCTGTTCTATTGCTTGAGGCATCTTGCTGTCCGGTTTGTCATGTTACCTGACGCTATGTTCTGCGTTTTATAGGATCATGTTCAGGTTATAGAAAGAGAGTAGTGAAACATTAACCTGTTAGCCTTTAGATATGCAAGAGGAGGTCATAGGGATTGTGATATTTTCAGTAATTAAATCGTGATTAAGTCACTATTTACTGCTTAATTTGATGTTGCTGGTGGCTGAAGTGAATCATCAGCCACCAATTTAGCAGGTTAAGAGCATCGCTATTACTTGGCTGTCGCGATACGACGTTTGTTACGCCAGTTGATTTGTTGGATCACCAGTCCGACGATAATTGTCACTAAGCCGATAAAGGTTGAGGGATGGATCTCTTCACCAACAATCACGCTGAGTAGGAATAGTGAGATAAACGGTGAAATGAAAATTAGGTTGCTGACTTGCGCGGTATTCGTCGCTAACTTAATCGCCATTAACCATAATACAAATGAAATACCCATCTCAAATAAACCGATGTAAATAGCCCCTAAAATACCTTCTACAGAGTTGAAATTAAAATCAGAAAGCAACGCGGTAGCGATGAGGGTAAAGGGCAGACTTAATAAAAAACCCAGTAATAAACTAACAATCGGATCATTATTATTCTTGGCATTAATGATCCAATAACTTGCCCAAATGATGGTACTGGCTAAAGCAAACGCCACCCCAAGTGGGCTCTCAAAATTAAGCCCTAACAAATCCCCTTTGGTCGCAATCACTAAGGCGCCGGTATAACTGAATAAGATCGCCACCCAGTCTTTTTTACGGATCTTTTGTCCGAGGAAAGGTACAGATAATAATGTCAGCGTGATTGCCCAAGTGTAATTGAGCGCCTGTGCTTGTGAGGCCGGTAATAAGTCATAGGCTTTAAATAACACCAAGTAATACAGGAACGGATTAATGACTCCGAGTGTTAAGTAAAATAGTGGCTGCTTAACGAAATATTGTTTAAGTAGATGTAATTTTTTCTGTTGAAAGGCGATCCCAGTAAGTAACACGATACTGGTCAGAGAGGCAATCAATACCATCTGAATTGGTTCGAAGTGACTGAGGGTAATTTTAAATGCGGAAGCCACGGTGGACCAGAGTAATACGGTGATCAAACCGAACAGCATGGCTTTTTTTTGATTTTTCATGAGTACCAATTTCGAGGGGAGATAAATGCGTGTTAGCAGTGTAATCGGCAAATTTATTCAGATCTAGTGTTTCATGCGGGATTACTTATATTCAAACTCTTGCATGAGAGGCTCAAAGTGATAAAACACGTTTAAGCCACTCATTCAAAAGCTAAAAGAGTGATATCAAAAAGCGTATTCTTCGGCCACTTCTGTCAGTTTGTCTGCCACCGCTAATAAGTTATGCGCCGATTGCGTAGCCCCTGTAGCGACTGAGCGGGCTGAATCTGCCCCTGCGGACACATTACTCACATTGCGTTCCATTTCTTCTGCAGCAAGGCTTTGTTCTTCAATAGCGCTGGCAATTTGGTTGTTAATAGACACAATCTTATCGACGGATAAGGTAATGGCTTCAAACGTATTTGAGGCTTCTTTAGCTTGCATTACACCCATGTTGGCTTGCTCTCTACCTGTCGCCATTACTTTCACAGATTCTTTTGCGCCAGATTGCACACGCTCAATCATGACTTGGATCTCATTGGTAGATTGCTGAGTTCTGCTTGCGAGTGTTCTGACTTCATCGGCGACGACAGCAAAACCACGACCTTGCTCTCCAGCTCGAGCTGCTTCAATGGCGGCGTTGAGGGCTAACAAGTTAGTTTGTTCGGCAATACCCTTAATTACTTCTACGACACCGCCAATATCGGCGCAATGACTTTCTAGTTTTTGAATGGTCTCACTTGATGTTTCGACTTCGGAAGCAATCGCGTTAATGGCGATAATGGTTTGATCAACAACTTGTTTTCCCTCTAATACGGCTTGCTCTGCATCTCGCGTTGCCCCTGTGGCATCATTGGCATTAACCGCCATGTCTGTTGATGTCGTGGCCATGAGTTTGATCGCAGCGGCAATTTGATGAGTTTCAGTTTGTTGTGCAGTGATGGTTGTTTCTGCAGAGTTGGTTTTATCTGTAATGTCCTGTACTGAGCTGTGTACGTCTACAGCACTACTGTTAAGTTGTTTGACTAATTTACGCATACCATCAATGGTGCTATTGAAGTACTGAGCAATAATAGCCAGTTCGTCATTACTAATAATTTTCACATTTTGGGATAAATCACCATTTGATACATTTAGTGCTACTTGGCTAATATTGTGAATAGTTTCTGTCAGTGAGATGTAAATACTTAATAAGATCACCATGCAAACAACGAATAGGATAATTAGCACAGTGTAAAAAATATTTAGCTCATTATTTTTTTCACTGAGTCTAACCGTTATTTCATTGCCTAGGGTATTAAAGGCGGTTTGATATAGATTATTGGTTTTTATACGCAGATCTTCACCTAAACGATACAGGGTGTTCGGATCAATTTTAATCTCAGCTGATACGGTATTAATTAGCTGACGGTCGAGTATGTCTTCCAGTGCTAACATAGTCGTTTTTATCTGTTCGAGTGGTGTCGTTAGCGTATTACGATACGCGGGAGTAATACTGACTAATGCTTGAACATCATCCTCAGTGGCAGAAAAAATTATTCTTAATTGATCAATTCGGCGACTTAAGTCATTAAAACTGGTGGCTGTGAATTCAGCAAATGCAGCTGTTTCTGCCGCTTTATCTGTTACTTGATAAGTAAAGTCGAGCAATCTAGGTAGCTGGGTTTGCGTCAAATTAATGAGGTAATAGCTGCTAAGGTGTGAATCAAATAATAGCTTACTTTCGCTGTTGATTTCACGCGTACCAATACGCAAGTTTTCTAGCATTAAATCGATAGCGTAAAAGATCTCTTCCGGTAATAAAAAATCACTGTCCGCTTTTAATTGTTGCCAGTCGGCGGTTATTTTATCAAACGCGGAGAGCTGTGAACCTGTCGCGGTAGTATAAGCGCGGTAATATTGATTAAAGGTATTTTCTGCGAGGGTTTGCGCTTGGGCTATGTTTTCATCACCAGGCTCGAGCTCTGCGACTTCTAGGCTTAATAAATGGCGATATTCAATAAATTTATTTGCGACTTCTGGTAAGGCTTGGAGTAATTCGTAACCTTGTAATTCGGATTCTGCAAAAGCGATATCTTTTTGTGTTTGCGAAATAATTGTAGAGGAGAAAAATACAATTGGTGTAGCAAGTAATAAGATAACTAAACCAAATTTTTTCTGGAATGATAACCGGCTAATCAGGTAAGTGATTGGCTGCAATAATGTGCCCATAAAAATATCCTTATCAATATGGTTAGGCGTCGCTAGCGTCGAAGTATGGGTAAGTGCCTAATGCTAAGGCATCAATAATATAACTAGTTGTTGCTTCAATGTTAAGTATTTTAATTGTGCATTTAACAACTAAACAGGTGTTTCGTGATCTACACAGGTAGTTCGAAGAGATTGTTGAAATTAAAGGAGGGGGAATTGATGTGCATATCAATCATATGCACATCAGAATAAGCACTCAATTTAGCGCATTGTTACAAATTCTTCCGAGCCGGTTGGATGGATAGCCACAACGCTATCGAAATCTGCTTTGGTTGCGCCCATCTTCATCGCAACACCAAAACCTTGGATCATTTCGTCCACAGCAAAACCAATACCGTGTAGACCGACAACCGTTTCTTCTTCACCAGCACAAACCAGTTTCATTTTACAAGGTTGGCGGTTTGACGTGATCGCTGTATACATAGCAGTAAAGCCAGATTGGTATACTTTTACGTTTTCTTCGCCGTATTGCGCAATTGCTTCTGGTTCTGTTAAACCGATAGTGCCAATTGGTGGGTGGCTAAATACGACCGTTGGGATCAGTTTATAATCCATCTTCGCGGTTGTTTTACCGTTAAATAAGCGTTCTGATAGTTGACGACCTGCTTTAACTGCAACTGGAGTCAGCTCAACACCGCCTTCCATGATGTCACCTACACAGTAGATACCATCAACATTGGTATTTTGGTATTCATCTACTTTGATATAACCGCGGTCATTAGTTTCAACACCGGTAGCAGCAAGGTTAATTTTGTCTGTCGAAGGATGACGGCCAATAGCCCAGATTAGCGTATCAACATTTTTCGATTCGCCATTCTCAAGGTGTAACGTAATTGAACCATCCGCTTCTTTTACTACTTCTTTTGGTACTGAGTTAGTGTGTAATGTTGGACCTTCGGTATTCATCACATCTACCAGCGTATCAATCACCATAGGATCAAAGCTACGTAGTGGTGATTCTTTACGCACGAACAGGTGTGTTTCAGTGCCTAGACCGTGTAATACACCTGCTAACTCAACGGCAATGTAACCGGCGCCGATAACAGCAACGCGTTTTGGTTGTTCAGTCAATTCAAAGAATCCATTTGAATCGATGCCGTGTTCTGCACCAGGTACATTTGGAATTGTTGGTGCGCCACCTGTTGCAATCAAGATATGATCGGCCGTGTATGTTTCACCGTTTACTTTGACTGTGTTTTTATCTTCAAAAGTAGCGAAACCTTTGATCACGGTAACCTTGTTATTACCAAGCACATTGTCATAAGAAGTATGAATACGGCTAATATACGCTTCACGTGCTGCTACTAATTTACCCCAATCAAGGCCTTTGTTTTCTACATCAAAGCCATAGTCTTTTGCATAAAGGTGCATTGCTTCTGCGATTTGAGCGCCATGCCACATTACTTTCTTAGGTACGCAGCCAACATTAACGCAAGTGCCACCCAATGCATTCGCTTCGATAATAGCCACTTTTTTACCGTACATTGACGCTCTGTTCGCCGATGCAATACCGCCGCTACCACCACCAATTGCAATATAATCAAAATGCTGTGACATATTTTTATAGTCCTTAATTGAGAGGATGAACTTATTATATGACTAAGTTCATCACCTTGTTTTGTAATAGAGTTAATTACACAGTTTAAACTGAATTGATAGATATTATTAGTAGGTAAAGCCATTCACTACCATTACTTTTACCTATCAATGCTAAATTGTATACGCGAAGCGCGTCTCGATATTTACTCGCTATACTTGAAATTATCATTTTATAGCCGCATTAACTAATTAATATCATTATAAATAGGATGACTCTATGACTAACCCACTTTTGACTATGACAGGTTTACCGCCGTTTTCGAGTATTAAACCCGAACATATTGTGCCAGCAGTAACTCAGGGCATCCAAGACTGCGAAGCGGTTATTGAGAATGTATTAGCAAATACAGCGGCTGTGACTTGGGCTAATTTAGTTGCACCTTTAGAAGAAAGTGAAGATCGGTTAGGACGCATTTGGTCGCCTATAGGTCACTTGAACGCTGTTGTGAGTAGTGATGACCTACGTGAAGCGCATGATGCTTGCTTGCCATTATTATCGGAATACCAGACTAAAGTCGGCCAAAACCAGCAATTGTTCTTAGCGTATCAGCGTTTGCATGACAGCAGTGAGTTTGTAACGCTATCAACAGCACAGCAAAAAGTGATCACCAATGCACTACGTGATTTTAGATTATCAGGTATTGATTTAGTCGATGCTGATAAGTTGCGTTATGGTGAAATATCGAAACGCTTATCACAATTGACATCTACATTTAGCAACAACGTGATGGACGCAACATTAGGTTGGCAGAAAGAGATCACCGACGAAGCACTATTGATTGGGTTACCTAAATCAGCTAAAGCGGCAGCGAAAGCAACCGCAGAAAGTAAATCATTAACGGGTTACTTATTTACCTTAGATTTCCCTAGTTACTTACCTGTGATGATGTATTCTGAAAATAGAGAGTTACGTCGTGAAGTATATGAAGCTTTCTGTACTCGGGCGTCAGATGTAGGGCCAAATGCGGGAAAATGGGATAATTCGGCGATCATGGACGAAATCATCGCCTTACGTCATGAGCTTGCTGAGTTATTAGGTTTTGCTAATTTTGCAGAAAAATCATTAGCGACAAAAATGGCTGAAACGACAGATCAAGTCATCGACTTTTTAACTGATCTTGCCGATAAATCAGTTGCACAAGGCGACGTGGAATTAGCCGAAATTCAAGCCTTCGCTAAAGATAACTTTATGGCGCAAAAGTTAGAAGCATGGGACCTGACCTTTTATGCTGAAAAATTAAAGCAGGCAAAATACACTATTTCAGATGAAGAGCTGCGCCCATACTTTCCTGAAGACCGTGTAGTCAAAGGCATGTTCGAAGTGGTTAAGCGTTTATTTGGGCTTAACATTATCGAAGAACTGGGTGCCGAATCTTGGCATGATGATGTGCGTTTCTTCGAAATCTTTGATGAAGCAGGCGAATTACGCGGGAGTTTTTATCTAGATCTGTACGCTCGTGAACATAAACGTGGTGGCGCTTGGATGAACGATTGCTTAACGCATCGTATTAAAGCTAATGGCGAACTACAAAAACCGGTCGCTTACTTAACGTGTAACTTTAATAAACCAGTTGGGGATACGCCAGCGTTATTTACCCATAATGAAGTGACAACGTTATTCCATGAGTTTGGTCATGGCCTACACCACATGTTAACAAAAGTCATTCCTGCTGCGGTATCGGGTATTAATGGCGTGCCTTGGGATGCAGTTGAACTACCAAGTCAGTTCATGGAAAACTGGTGCTGGCAAGAAGAAGCACTAGCATTTATCTCCGGACATCATGAAACGGGTGAACCATTACCCCAAGCGATGTTAGATAAACTACTTGCCGCTAAAAACTTCAACTCGGCAATGGGGATGCTTCGTCAAATTGAGTTTGGTCTATTCGATTTCCGTATGCACATGGAATATAACCCAGCACAAGGTTCGAATATCCAATCAGTATTAAACTCGGTAAGAGAAAAGGTATCAGTGCTACCAACACCAGAATTTAATCGTTTCCAAAATGGCTTTTCGCATATTTTTGCTGGTGGTTATGCGGCGGGTTATTACAGCTATAAATGGGCTGAAGTTCTTTCAGCGGATGCATTTTCGCGTTTTGAAGAGGAAGGTATTTTTAACGCTGATACTGGCCGTGACTTTATGAGTTGTGTGCTAGAGCGTGGCGGTAGCGATACCCCTATGGCGCTATTCGAGCAGTTCCGTGGGCGTAAACCAAGTACTTACGCGTTATTAAATCATTCAGGTATTCGTTAATACAATCGATAACTTGCTAGAACAGATAGATTGTAGCGCTTATCGTTCGGTTTTGATTTTAAAATAGTGGTAAATTGTGTATTATCTTGGCGTGATATTTACCACTTTATTTTTAGTGCTAAAGTATTACCATGGTTTTAAATAAGCTATGGTAATAATGGACAGGATATCAATCTACTGCAGCTAAACTAATCGAATTTGTGGACAAGGATGTATGATTGATACACTCACACCGAGTAATATAAACATTGATGCTATTTCATTGTTGGACGCTAATTATCTAGATCAGTTTTTGCTTAATCTAGCCAGCTTATTGCGCGTTGATACTATGTATGTCGCGACTGTTTGCCCTCAAACTTTTGACTTATCTATCTTATCCTGTCTGCAACAAGGCGTTCTTGGAACCGATGCTGTTATCGATTTTAAATCTATGCCTTGCTTTGCGGCTTACCAACGTGGTTATGCGGAATATGAACAAGGGCTTGCGTCTCGATTTCCAGAACAAGCACAATTAAAAGAGTGGCAAGCAGAAGCTTATTTAGGCATCCGCCTTAATGATTCACATGGTAGACCTATCGGTATTTTGTCTGCATTTTTCCCTCGTCAACTTTCTAAACATAAACTCGAATTAAATTTAATCCGTCTTGTTGCTGGTTTCTTAGAAAGAGAGCTCCAACCTAAACAAGTTGCAATGCTACCTGTTACTTCTATTCCTACGGAGTTGAGTGCTTATACGTTGTGGTTGGAAGATAATATCGCCAAAGGTCGATTAAGTAGCTGGAGCTATTTTTTAGAACCGGAACGATTGGAATGCGCTGACTCTGCAGCAAGTATTATTGAAACGGATAATGTAAAAAAAATTAACCAACTTGATGCATTATTAGCGTTAGTCGATAACGCCGATAAGCGGAGTGTATTGCGTGATTTTCAGTGTGCCTTTAGCTCAGACTCAACAGCGTCGATACGCAGTATTTTTAATATCACCACATTACAGGGTAAATCAAAGCGTATCCAAAGTGATATCTACCCTATCCTTGATGAGCAAGGGCAAGTATACCGTCTCGATTGCATCAGTAAGGATGTTACAGCTGAAGAACTAACCAAGCAAAGAGCCTCTGCGCAAGAGCGTATTCTTGAAACTGTTTTAGCCACAACACCCATTGGCCTAGTTAAACTTAATGCTAATCGTGAAATAAAGTGGGTAAATAGGCAGGCATGTAAAATGTTTGGTTATAAATTGGAAGATTTTCATCGCTTACGTGAACAAGGTACGCTGAATAGTCGTAGCCTAAACTTATATTTTGATGAAGATAAAGAACAGTTTGAAGAATACTACCAAGATATGTACGCCAATAAGCGTAATAACTTTGCTCTTAATACCCGCTATCGTAAAAGTGATGGCAGTATTTTATGGACAAAGTTAACGGTTACAGCGGTTCGAGATGACACGAGTAAAGTACAATATTTTATTAATACGATTCAAGATCTTACGGAAGAGAAAGATAATAGACAACGGTTGTCTATTATTGAAAGTGTATACAAGCATAGTGCCGAAGGCATTATGTTGTGTGACGCTAATGAAAAAATTATCGATGTAAACCCAGCATTTGAAACAATCACCGGTTATAAAGCCGAAGATGCAATAGGGCGTACACACGACTTGCTACGTTCAGGCGTCCATGATGAGCAATTCTATAATGATATTTCTGATGCATTATTAAAGTACAATGAATGGAAAGGTATTATTTGGAGTCGTAACCGTGCTGGAGAGATATTTGCACAGCAAGTGACGCTGTCGAGCCTTAAAGAAAACGGTAAACTTAAATATTTTTTTGCAGTTTTTAGCGATGTCACAGAAGAAAAGAAAACAGAACAGCAAATTATCACGCAATCGAATTATGACCGATTGACTGGTTTACCTAATCGTCAATATTTTAGTGCTGAAATGCGTCAAGTTATCGATAAATCAGCTAAAAACGACAAGAAGTTTGCCATACTCTACATTGACATTGATGATTTTAAATCAGTGAATAATTCTGAAGACTTTATGGCGGGAGACCGTTTATTAAAAGAGACGACAGAACGTTTGAAATATCGCAGTAGAGAAAACGATTTCTTGGCTCGAATTGATGGTGATGAATTCGCATTTATTATTCCAGAAGTGGTTAATAAGCGCCAAGCCGAAGTTTACGCGAAACAGTTACAAGGTGTGTTTGCACAAGCCTACAAATTATCAAATCAGCAGCGTTATGTGACAGCATCTGTTGGTATTACTATGTATCCAGAAGATGGTGTCTCCGTTGAAGCGCTAATGCAAAGCGCAGAGCAAGCCATATTTGAAGCCAAGCGTAAAGGTCGCAATCAATGCGTCACTTTTACACAAGAATTAAGCGATGCTGCAATCCTAAAGCATCAAACTGTTGTCGAACTAGCTGAAGCTATAAAACGTGGTAGTTTGGATGTGTATTATCAACCTATTGTTGATAACACCACAGGTAAAGTTGATAAGTTAGAAGCGCTTGTGCGTTGGAATCATCAGGATCGCGGTTTTATTTCACCTGCCGAGTTTATTCCACTAGCTGAAGAGGGTGGGCTTATTCAAGGCCTAGGTGAATATGTTTTAGATCAGGCATGCTGTGATTTAAAAATATTACATGAAGCTGGTTTCCCCTATATTGAAATGAGTGTTAACCGTTCAAGCATCGAATTTAAGACGGTTGATATGCAAGCATCAGAATGGCTAAAAGTGATCTCTTCGCACAATTTGCCTTATGGCTCAATAACCATGGAGATCACTGAAAGTTTATTGATGGATATGGACGGTCAGTATATGCAACGTATTAATGCACTAAAGCAAGCGGGTGTTAAAATTGCGATTGATGATTTTGGTACGGGTTATTCATCATTAAACTATTTGCGTAGTTTACCAGCGGATATTGTTAAAATTGACCGTAGCTTTATTATTAATATTCCAGAGAACCAGCAGGATAATTTATTGTTAGATGGCATTATTACGATTGTTCATAACTTGGGGATGAAAGTGGTAACCGAAGGCGTTGAAACGCACGCGCAACTGAGTTATTTACAAGAGAAACAGTGCGATTATTCACAAGGCTTCTTGTTATGCCGTCCTATACCCCTGCATGAGCTATTAGAGTTTATCACTCAAAATGAAAGCGTTTTTTAAATTACGTTCTCTATCTTCATTTAATCATCAACTGAATTTAGGTTGTATTCGTATTTTTTGCTAATATAGGCATTCTAATTCGAATAATTAAACCTAACCTTGTCAGGCCTACATGAACAGCATACAAATAATCACAACAGATTTACTTTTCTCTGATCACATTGCGGCACTTGCTAAACAGTGGGGTTTTTCTCTTGAGCCTGTGACTGATGCGCAATTCCAATTGCTATATTCTGATAAGGGACTTGAACTATTTAAACTTGATGAACCCAAATTAGGCGCTGTGTATGTTGATTTTGCTGGGGGCGCTGTAAATCATCGTCGTAAATTTGGAGGTGGTAAAGGACAAGCTATTGCAAAAGCGGTGGGTTTAAAATCAGGAGTTACACCATCAGTGCTTGATGGTACGGCAGGTTTAGGACGTGATGCATTTGTATTGGCATCATTAGGCTGTAACGTAACAATGTTGGAACGTTCACCTATAGTTGCTGCATTACTTGAAGATGGCTTAAAGCGAGCGGAACAAGATGAAGAGATAGGTAGCTGGATAGCGACGCGATTAAAGTTGGTATTTGCATCAAGCTTATCTGAGCTCGAACAGTTAGGTATTTCACCAGATGTGGTTTATCTCGATCCTATGTACCCACATAAGAAGAAATCGGCACTAGTGAAAAAAGAAATGCGTGTATTTCAATCATTAGTTGGCGCGGATTTAGATGCTGATGGTTTGTTTGAGCCAGCAATGCGGGTTGCGACTAAGCGTGTAGTGGTTAAACGCCCTGATTACGCAGAGTATATAGCGAACGCAGAACCGAGTATGGCGATTGAAACAAAGAAAAATCGTTTTGATGTTTATGTCAAACAGGCGATGAAGTAATTTAATTGGTTTATGTTAATAGTTATTAATAGCGGATAGATATTTTATCTTAATATAATATATGGAATCAGGCTCAAAGTTTTTAATTTTTAGCTGTGTTAACTTGGCGACCCAAATGGGCCTAACTATAAACGAGGGATAGTTGTGCTACTTGAACTAGATAATATTGAGAATGAATTGACAAATTCATACACGTTTTCAGATGAAGACCACCGTCTTTTAAGATCTTATGATGGTGTGATAGACGGTATTGCTACTTTATTTGG
>NZ_JASJHF010000070.1:0-12162 GCF_033791185.1 Moritella sp.
CTATCTATTCGTTATTTAGTTTCAGGTGAAATGATTCAATGTGCTCAGCCATACTCATGATCGTCATCCGCAAAGATGATTGCCATAAGAATAGCTGAACTGACAGCCTTCGTTAACGTAACGAAAACAGCCTGAAAAAATTAAGATTGGAATGCGAGGGCTTTCTTTTCTAACTGTTTAAAGATTAATACTAAGATACCGTTCATGCCTAAGTAGATAATACCGGCGGCTGAAAATGCCATTAATGCATCATAAGTTTGGCCATTAATTTGATTGGCATAACCCATCACGTCCATGATAGTTATCGAACTGGCTAATGACGTACCTTTAAGCACTAAAATCACTTCATTAGAATAAGACGGTAATACCCGACGTATCGCATGGGGTACAATAACGGCCAGCGTTTGGCCTCGCGTCATACCTAGAGCTTTACAAGCATCCCACTCGCCGCGTGGCACAGATTCAATCGCACCTTTAAATAACAATGATGAATACGCTGCAGTATTAAACGCCAACGCAATGATGGCACAAATCTGCGCTTGACTAAGGTAATCCCATAAAAAGCTATTTTTAATCACTTCAAACTGCGATGGGCCACTGTAAACCAAAAATATTTGGATTAATAATGGCGTACCAGTAAAGATTAAAATAATGCCACGTGCTAACAGATTTAGTCCCGGGATCTTATTCACCATCGCTAACGTTAAAAACACCGCAATGATAGATCCAAAGAATAAACTGAAAAAAGTGATTTCAAGCGTTGTACTCAAGCCGTTAAATAATAACCAGAAGTGATCTAATGTCATTTTGCTACTCCGGCATCAAAACGATTAATGTAATTATCAAGGTGCTTTAACATCCATTGGCTGATCAAGGTAATAATCAGATAAATCGCAGCCGCCGCCACCAAAAAGGTGAATGGTTTATAGGTACTGCCTGATAATAAATCCGCCTGTTTCATCAAATCAGTCACGCCGATTAACGACACTAACGCAGTATCTTTTAATAATACCATCCACTGGTTGCCTAAGCCCGGCAGCGCTAAACGCCATGCTTGCGGTAACGTCACACGAATAAAGCAGAGAACAGCTCCCATGCCAAGCGCTTGTGCCGCTTGCTGCTGACCTTTTGGTACAGATTGAATTGCCGCGCGCAGTGTTTGCGAAGCATAAGAAGCAAAAATCAGTGACAGTGCCACGACACCACTCCAGAACGGACTGATGTCATAAAATTCATCGGTTAATAAAAACAGAATATGCGTGCCACCAAAAAACACAAAGAAGACAATCAAGATCTCAGGTAAGCCACGTAATATCGTAACAAATAGGCCAATAGGTTTAGCGATAAGTGGGTTCTTTTGCATTTCTGCAACACAGAACAAAATAGCGAGAACCAAGCCGACCAACAACGATGTTAGCGCAAGGCCTAAGGTGATTTTTGTTGCATCCAATAATAATTGAAGCTGCAAAAGATCCATAAAAACTCCGGACGTAAAAACAAAAAGTGCCCCTAAAAGGCACTTTAAAATAAATTATCTCGAGGCCACAATAACCAGGCTATTGAGCCCTGATATTGCGCAACCAATCAGCTCGAGATTAAACACTGTTATCGGTTATTTAGCAAAGTATTTTGCGTAAATCTTATCGTAGGTACCGTTTGCTTTAATCGTTTGCAAACCTTTATTCAATTTAGCTAATAATTCTGCATTGTCTTTACGTACTGCAATTGCAAAACCGTTACCAAAGTATTTCGCATCCGTTACCGCTTTACCCACCGTTTCGTAATTACCACCACTGTGCTTAGTTAACCAATCGTGGGCAACCGCAGAGTCAGCAAATACGCCGTTAATACGACCATTTTTAAGGTCTAAAAACGCTTTTTGGTATGATGGGAAGTTCAGTAATAATACTTTTTCATCTGCGTAGTTATCTGCCATGTAAGCTTGGTGCGACGTACCATTTTGTACACCGACCGCTTTACCCGATAAATCAGCAACGACGTTATATTTGCCTTTTTCTGCCACTAATACTGCAGAGTTTTCATAATAAACATCAGAGAAGTCAACTTGCTTTTGACGAGCAGGTGTTACGTCCATTGCCGCAATAGCCGCGTCATAACGACGGAACTTTAAGCTTGGGATCAAACTATCAAATGACTGATTGGCAAAACTACATTCCGCTTTTAATTCAGTACAAACCGCGCGGGCGATATCAATATCAAAACCTTGGAATTCGTTGTTTGCATCCATCATTTCAAAGGGAGGATACGTCGCTTCTGTTACAAATTTTATTTGCTCTGCCGCGGTTACTTGCGCTGCCGCTGACGTTAGAATTAATGCTGTTAATAATTTTTTCATTGGGTACGACCTTATTCCTAATGTTTTAAATAATTTGTAAACTGTGGCGTTTGTGGTTGCTGGAAGTGCTCAGCACCACCGAATTCAACAATTTCGCCGCCTTCAAGATAACAAACCTGACTAGCGACTTTACGCGCGAAGTCCACTTCGTGCGTCACAACAACTTGAGTAATACCTGTGATTGCCAGTGACTTAATGATTTCAGCTACTTGATTGGTCACCTCTGGATCTAACGCCGCAGTAGGTTCATCAAATAACAATACTTCTGGTTTCATCATTAGAGCACGTGCAATCGCCACCCGTTGTTGTTGACCACCTGATAATGCTAATGGAAATACATGTGCTTTATCAGCCAGTTGTAATTGCTCAAGGATCTTCATGGCCTCTTCACGAGCTTGTTGTTTTGTTTGCTTTAAGATCTTAACCGGTGCTTCAATTAAATTATCTATCACAGACATATGTGGCCATAGGTTGTATTGTTGAAATACCATACCAACTTTCTGTCTTAGCATCTGACTACGCTTGATTAATTTTTTATCATTCAGCTTGGCAGAAAAATCAAATGTTTCCCCAGCAATACTGATTGAACCATTATCTGGCGTATCAAGTAAATTAAGTACGCGCAACAGTGAACTCTTACCTGCACCACTTGGACCAAGCAGCACTAAGGTCTCGCCTTTTGCACATTTAAGGTCGATGTGTTGTAACACGTCAAGTTGACCCCAAGATTTACAGATGTTTTTTAGTTCGATGCTCATAAGGATAACTGAATATAATTGCACTAGATGCAAGTATAATAACCGATTAAACTTCAATATCAACATAAATATTCACTTTAACTCGGTTTTTATGCAAAAAATCCAAATTAACCAAATTAGCTAGATAAAATATGCCCTGCTGGTATCATATGCATAATTATTCAGTTCTTCATGAACCAAGTTCATTTACGATTCACATTAATGATTGAGTAACTGATTTTAACATTAGCAGCTTGAATTATAGATGAATCAACTGACATGGAAAAAAGTATGAGTGAAAAACAAGATCTGTTAGTAAAAGCATTTAAAGGATTATTGAAAGAAGAGCATCTTGGCTCACAAGGCGAGATTGTTGATGCACTAAAGGAACAAGGCTTTGATAGTGTTAATCAATCAAAAGTTTCACGGATGCTCAGCAAATTTGGTGCCGTGCGCACACGCAATGCCAAAGATGAGATGGTGTATTGCTTACCTGCAGAGTTGGGTGTACCAACCATTAGCAGCCAATTAAAGAACTTAGTATTAGATATTAGCCATAATGAATGCTTGATTGTGATCCAAACCAGTCCTGGTTCAGCGCAATTGATCGCACGTTTATTAGATTCATTAGGGCGCACAGAAGGAATTTTAGGGACGATTGCCGGCGATGATACAATTTTCATTACCCCAACCAGCACCAGTATTATTACCGAAGTCGACAATGCAGTAAAAGACTTGTTTGAATATATCTAACAGTTAGCACAAGCGACTGCGCAGCTGAATTACATGTTTGGCGCTGATATTTATCACGCCAAACATGCCTCTTTATAAGTCTTTAACCGTTAATCACGATCAAACAACACCAAATCATGTTCTGCCACCGTCACATTGACCATATCGCCAACCTGCATTGGCTGCTGCATCGATACCGATAATTCCAAACAACCCTCCCCTAGCGTTTTATCTGCTAGACAGATCGTACAATGCGTAGTCATGCCTAAAAACTGTTGCTGGCTGATAGTGGCTATACCCTGTTCGACAATTTGTAACTGTAATTGCTGAGGGCGTAGCGCTAACAGCTTCTGCTCACCAACGGCTAGCGTTAATTTTTGTTTACTGCGGATAACACCTAATGCAGTTTGTACGCTGTAGTCATCTAATACCACCGCATCTAAGTAATTCACCTTACCTAAGAAGTCAGCAACAAAGCGAGTCGCAGGCTGATTATATAACTCGCTCGGCGTACCTAATTGCTCAATTTTACCTTGATGAAATACCGCTAAGCGATCGGCAAATGCAAACGCCTCTTCCTTGCTATGGGTAACAAAGATTGCACTCATATTATGCGATTTAAGCAAGTCGCGCATTTCTTCAATCAAATGATGACGTACTTGGCTATCAATATTAGAAAAAGGTTCATCTAATAATAACAATTCCGGTGAACAGGCTAACGCACGGGCAATCGCCACACGCTGCTGCTGACCACCAGAGAGTTGATGTGGGTAACGGTCTGCAAATTCAGTCAAATTCACTAATTTAAGCACATAATCCAACGTCTTTTTTTGCTGCGCCTTGGTTTTTTGATATTGGCTAAACAGCACATTATCAGTCACCGTCAAATGTGGAAATAATGCATAATCCTGAAATATCATGCCCACATTACGTTTTTCTGGTGCCAGATTTAATTTGTCATTATCAACCACGTGGCCATTAATTTCGATACTGCCTTGGGTTGGTGGTAATAACCCAGCAATCAATTTTAATGTCGTGGTTTTACCACAGCCACTGGGGCCTAATAAACACAAAATTTCGTTTTTACCTAACGTCAGATCAAGCCCAGTAAGAATATCGACACCAGCATAACTACAATGCAGATCTGAAATGGTTAATGCAGAAGGAGAAGTAGTCATCAGTGCTGTTGCTCCAAAGAACGATTCAAGAAAATAAGCGGGATCAAGCCAACTAATACAATCACAATTGCCGCTAAGGCCGCTTGCTCTAACATTTCATCAGAGGCAAATTGAAATACATAGGTCGCCAATGTTTCGTAGTTAAACGGCCGTAATAGCAACGCCGTTGGTAACTCTTTCATTGATTCAATAAACACCAATAAAAAGGCGGCCAATACACCTTTACGGATCAAGGGAATATGCACTTTGCGGATCATGCTATTTGGGCTGTGCCCTAACGTACGAGTCACCATGTCTAAAGACGGTGATATTTTATCAATACTGCTTTCAACTGAACCGACAGCAATCGCCGAAAAACGAATCAGATAAGCAAAAATGAGTGCAAACGTGGTACCGGTAAACACCAAACCCGGTGTCCAATCCCAAAGGAATTCAGTGATATCATTTAATAAAAAATCAGCAGAGGTCAATGGGATAATAATACCAATTGCCAACACAGTACCTGGCAATGCGTAACCCATGGTACTAATACGCGCCGGAATTGCGGCATATTTAGTGCCAACTAAGCGGCGGTATAAACCCAGTAATATCGCGCAACAAACTGCTAAACTAGCAACAATAACCGCTAGAATTAAACTGTTGGCACTATACTGAAAAAATTCTTCAGTCCAAGATTCGGCAAAATAATGCCATGCATAATTAACCAACACTGCAAACGGCAATATAAAACCAGCAAATACCAGCAACCAGCACCAAGCCATCGCAAACCACTTCGGACCGCCAGTTAACGGGTAACGCACCTCTTGTTCATGCAACATACTTTTTTGAAATACTTGCTGTTTACGGCGCGCGAAACGCTCTAAACCGACAAATAATAAGATCACCGACAATGTCATCACCGACAACTGCGCTGCCGCCGTTAAACTGCCATGGCCAATCCAAGTATCGTAAACCGCTGTCGTTAGTGTATTAACGGCAAAATAGTTCACCGTGGCAAAGTCAGCCACCGTCTCCATCGCCACTAAAGATAAACCCACCGCAATCGCAGGGCGCGCAAGTGGCAATGATACGCGTAGACAACTCGATAATGCCGAACTGCCCAACATACGACTGGCTTGAATCAAACTGGTTGATTGTTCGAGAAATGAAGTTCGGGCCAACAAATAAAGGTAAGGATATAATACCAACGCCAGTACAGTGGCAGCGCCGGGAATAGTGCGGATATCGAAGAACCAATAATCACTGGCATTTTGCCAACCAAATATACCCCGCAGGGCAATTTGTACCGGACCAGCATAATCAAACATATCGGTATAAATGTAAGCCACGATATACGCAGGCATCGCCATCGGTAACATCAATGCCCATTGTAAGCTTTTACGCCCAGGAAAGTCACACATGGCAATCAACCACGCGGCAGGCAAAGCAATAATACTGCTGATTAAGCAAACCAGAAAAACAAGAATAAGGGTATTTTGAACGTAGTCGAGGAGAACGGTATCAACAAGGTGTTGAAAAACATCGGCACTGGGGCCAATTGCCTGATAAAACAATGCGGCAATAGGTAGCGCTAACATGATCGCAATAAACCAACTACTAGAATGCCAAGAAAAGGCTAACTTATGATTCATGAACGGAAAAATAACTCCTGTTTAGATACGCGAAAAGGTTGGCGAGTTACAAAGTAACTTTACCAACCTTTAAAGCAGTCTATTAACAACTTAATCAAGTCGCAATATCAACTGTTAACCCCTAACAAATTTAGGGGATTATGTATTCTACAAGTCGAATTTAACTTCATCAAGTAGTCTTAATGCCGCTTTACGATGTTTTGCAATTTCAGCTACTGGCATGTAATCCGCATTAAATTGGCCCCAAGATGAAACTAGCTCAGATGCTTGGATACCAGCTTTAACTGGATATTCCATGTTAACATCAGCATACATATGTTGAGCTTTCGCGCCAGATAGGTATTCCATTAGTTTAACGGCGTTACCTTTATTCGGTGCATATTTAGCTAATACCATACCCGATACATTTACGTGCGCACCGTGGTTTTCTTGGTTAGGAAAGTTAATGTTAACTGATTCAGCCCAAGCAACTTGCTTTGGATCTTTCAACATTTTGCCTAAATAGTAGCTGTTGCCCAGCGCAACAGTACAAACGCCTTCTTTAATGGCTTTAACTTGAGCGCGATCGTTACCTTGTGGTTTACGTGCGAGGTTAGCTTTAACACCTTCTAACCATTCTTTTGCTTCAGCTTCACCGTGATGCGAGATCATTGATGAGATAAGCGCCACGTTGTATGGATGTTTACCCGAACGTGTACAAATTTGACCTTTATATTTAGGGTCGGCAAGTTCTTCGTAAGTGATGTTAGCAACGTCACCATAAACTTCACGTGATGTATAAATGTTACGAACACGTGTTGTTAGTGCAAACCATTCGCCATCTGGGTCACGGTATTGTGCTGGAATGTTATCTTCTAATACGTCGCTTGATACAGCTTGAGTAACACCGATCTCAACAGCTTCCACTAAACGGCTGATATCAGTTGTTAGTAATAGATCGGCTTTTGATAAACGACCTTCACGTGCCATTCTATCTGCAAGTCCTTTCTTCGCAAATACAATATTGACCTTCACACCAGTATCTTTAGTGTATTGTTCAAGGATCGGATTAAGCAAATTCGCTTGGCGATTTGAATAAATATTAACTTCTTCACCAGCAAAAGCAGTTACGCTCATAAGTGACGTTGTTAATGCCAAAGCAGATAAACCAAATATTCCTTTTTTCATCCTTACCTCTAAATACGAATTGTTTACATTATGGAATGGAGTCTATAAGAATCGTGCAGGGAGCACAAGTGTGAATGATAATAATTATCAAAAAGATTAACCTAGATCAGTAACCCAGTTGGCTTTTATATTGAGATAAAAACCGACTGGCTAAGATGACAATCTAAACCCTCACTTACAATTCTCGGTTGTGACGCACTTTCCACTCTAAAACATAGGCATACAAAGCAGGAATAATAATTAATGTAACTAACATCGAAATGATGCAACCCCAGCCGACCACTAACGCCATTGGCGACATGTAATTATCATAACCGCCCAAACCATAAGCTAAAGGCACTAAACCAACCACTGTGGTGATGGTGGTTAATAGAATAGGTCGAACACGACTTTTGGTTCCTGTGATGATGAAATCCATGACGTTATCACGGTCTAACGTAGTGATCGTTGAACGGAAATGCCAAATCAACACTAAACTGTTATTCACCATAATACCAATTAAGGCGATCATGCCGATGATAGAAAAAAAGCTAAGCACTTGATTATGTAAAAATAAAATAAATAGCGCGCCAGCAATACCAAATGGCACAACAGTCAGAACGATTAACGTTTCAATTATTCGGTCAAACAATAATAATAACAGAATGCTGATACCCACAAATGCCATAAATATCGCAATCATAAAACCTTGCTGCGCTTCTGCAGTCTCTAATATTTGTCCTGCTGCGACTAACCTAGCCCCCTCATAATCTTGACCTGAATAATCTTGACCAGAAAACGAGGTCACCACACGATCAAAGACCGCAATCGGATCTGTCAGTGTCGGCTCGATACCAGAAGACACACGGATCACCCGTTCACCATTATAGTGACTGATCTGCGATGCAGAGGTTGTATCCACCCAACGAATTAACTTACTCAGCGGTACTAAACTGCCATCATTTGCACGAACATTCAGGTTATTCAATTCTGCAAGCGTTTTGTCATTTTCCTCTAAACTGATCCGGAAAAACACTTCCTCTTCACCATTAAAAATGCGAGATATACGCTCTCCTTCAACAGCATATTTAATTAAATCACCGACTTGCTGCGCACTAATACCGTAATAGTTAAGCCATTGGTACTGTAATTGTGCTTCCACACGAGGCTGGCTATCCTGCAAGTCACGACTAACACGGCTGGTGCCATCGAGAGTCTCTAGAAATGACACTAAATCATTGGCTAATTTGTCACGGCCGAGATCGCTACCACCGACAACTTTAATATCAACGGGGCGACCAACAGGAGGCCCTCCGCCATCAATATCAAACTCTACTTGAGCAAACCCCGCGATTTGTTCCGCAACCTCTTCCCACTCAGTAACAATATCTTCAGCACTGCGTTCACGACTATTTACAGGCGTTAATGAGATAACCCAATAACTACTTGGCGTACCAACTTCACCATACCAAGCACTCACTTCGCTAGTATTTTCAAATAACGCTTCTAGTTTTTGTGTTCGTTGCCAGACTTCATCCAATGATAATTCTGGGTCTGTTTCTACTCCCACTTCAATTAAGTATGCGCCGTCAGTCGGAAAGAATAAAAAGCTCAATTGTGTATACGAGAAAGTACCCAGACCAATACAGAACACCAAGGAAATACTAATCACCCATTTACGCTTGTTGAGCATCCAGCTGATCGCGTTGTTAATCCCCTTAAAATGAGCTTCATTAGTTGGCTTTATGCGGTTACTTTTCTCTAATACACCTTGTAAATGAGCAGGAATAAAAAATAGTGCATCAATAAACGAAAAGCACAATGCTACAATCACGGTTAATGGGATCACATACATCATTTGACCACTATTTCCCGGCAAGAATAGCAAAGGTATAAAGGCAATCATGGTGCTTAAAATACTGGCACTAATCGCGGGGAATACCGCTTTAACACCGTTACTTACTGCTTTATTAATTGGCTGACCTTCTTCAACCAAACTAATGATTTTGTCACTGACCACCACCGCATCATCAACAATAATGCCAATAATCAAAATAAGAGCAGATAAGGTATAAGCATCCAGAATTTGTCCCAATGCCGGTAATAACGCTAATGTACCTAATAGGCAAACAGGAATTGAAACCGCCACCCAAAAAGCAATACGCTTATCTAAGAATAACGCTAGTACCACCAGCACCAGAATTAAACCAACCAAACCATTGTTACGGACAATATCTGATTTAGCTTTAATTTCATTGGCTAAATCAAAACCAACCCCCAACTTATACTCATCGCCAAATTGCAATTCCATCGCGGATAATAAGTCCCGAACTTGTGCTGATGTCGCTAGTACATCCGCACTTTCATCTGTGCGTAAATCAAAGAGAATACTTTTTTGACCATTAAGTGAACCAAAAGCCTCTGCTTTTTGGAAAGTATTGCTAATACCTCCAGCCACATCTTTTAATTGGATATTAGGCATAAAACCAATAAACATATCGCCCAATTTATCAATATCATCGAGTTCAGCAACCGTGATTAGCTCAGGGTTATTTTGTACTAACTCTAAACGCCCACCACTAATGAGTACATTACGCTCGGCAATCAGCTGAGATATCTCACTAATTGTTAACCCATAACGCTGTAGTTGCGCGGGCTCTAAGGCGATTAAAAATTCTGGATCACGTAAGTCAATGGGATGCACCTGACCGATACCATCAACACGACGTAATGCCAGCTCTAAGGTTTTCGCACGCTCCCTTAATGCGCTGTAAGGTAATTCGCTGCTCACACCAACAACCATGAAATCCAAACTATAGGATTTCTTAATGGCTAAGGTTGGCGCATCGGTCACTCCGGTTGGCAGATCCGATACTCTAGAAATAGCATCGCGAATGTCTTGATAAACAATATTGGGATCTGAAACATCACTGTTCAATGCAAAATCAATCGAAGATACTCCGACTTCAGACGTCGAGTTAAATTCTTTGATACCAGAAATAGATAACAATTCTTTCTCTAGTTTACTGGTGACATTGCTTTCAATATCCGAGGCTGACGCGCCAGGATCAACAGTGGTGATCGTGCCATCGCCCATATCAAAACGAGGTTTTTCTGCTAACGGTAATTGAGTCAGTGAAAATAATCCCAACACCATTAATACCAAGGTCAGTATTTTTGCCGCTAACCTGCGCTGACTTAATAGCGTTAATAAAAACTGCATGATTACGCTCCCTGCTCAGCTAACTCAACGCGCGCTTGCATACCTGGTTTTAGATCTTGTAAGCTGTTTTCAATGAGCACTTCAACTAAAAAACCCGGTTCATTAGTTTGAAAGGCTGGCGCCAAAATAACGACTTTCCCTGTTAGTTTTTTATACTTTAAAGCAGGAACAGTGACATGAACGCTATCACCGACATTCATGGTAATAATATCTGATTCAAGCAAGTAAAAACGTACTTTAATCTGGCTCATATCCACCAAGGTGTAAAGAGGCGCGCCAGTTGCAATAAACTGACCTAACTCCACATTTCGCGTCAAAATAACTCCAGAAAAAGGCGCTTTCACTTCCGATTTGTCTTGCTGGCGTTTTGCCATTGCCAGTTTGATTTTATCCACTTCGACTTGTGATTTATTGCTATTGGTAATGCGACGTTGCTCATCAAATGCACTCGCCGAAATACCATTGGTCTTGTACAGCACTTGATAACGCTCTAACTGCTTTTGCTGTATTTGTAGCTCACTCGCACTAACAGCCAACTCCGCTTTCGCTAGCTGCACATTCAATAGATTATCTGCAATTGATAATTTAACTAACGTGTCACCGGTATTAACTGGATCGCCGATATCTTTGCTAAATTCATCAACAACCCCAGTAATCTCGTTACTAATGATGACACTGCGCACAGCAACCAACTGTCCTGTTACATAGTTATCCGCTAATTTATAATCGGGTGATACTGATGATGGATCAGCTTGGATGGCGGTTTCAGCAAAAGAACTAGTTACAGTGAGAGATAACAGCAAGTAAGTTAAATATTTAAACAGGTTGTGAGAGATCATTTCAGCTTGAACTTCCATATTGATAAGAGGTTAAGCAAACTAAAGCACTACAGCTTTTATTTACTCATTATCGATAGGATACAAAAGTCCATGTGAATAAAAGATGAACATAACAGAATGGAACTAATTCTATTTAATAAATTAGCCATAAAAAATGGCTACACATAAGTGCAGCCATGACTAGATTCGTATTACACAAAAAGTACTTAGCTATCGCTAAGCATATCACCTTTATCTTCTAACCAAGTGCGGCGATCAGATGAACGTTTTTTAGCTAACAACATATCCATCATTGCGAATGTCTCATCGGCATTGTCAAT